>CALQLM010000091.1 GCA_943331415.1 Bifidobacterium breve | reverse complement strand
CTACGGCGGAATGTAGTTCTGGCGGGATTACACACCGGGCATGGAGCCGTATTTCACGGTGCCAGCAAACTCTCGGGATGACTGGCCGTTCAACGACCCGGGCTACGAACTGCGCCCGGTTTTGAACATCGCGGTTGGCGGCTCCGGCGGAAAAGATGCGCGTCCGGGCAAATATCCGTGCGAGATGTTGGTCGACTTCGTGCGGATCTTCCCCGGCTAAACGCCCCCGCCACCGTCCCGCGCGGCTTAATGTTCGCGCGTGGACATTCTCATCATGATCCTGCTGCTGGTCCTGGCCCTGTTGATTTGGCGAGGCGCCAAACGCGGAATGGTCATCGCGCTGTGGGTCGTCGGGGTCGTCGCGCTGATCGGGTTGTTCCGCTTCCACGTCACCTCGACTCTGGATCTGAGCTTCTGATGGCCGACGCGATGGTGGGATCCGAACCGACTGTGGACGACGAGGCGGCGCGCCGGGGTGGCCTGTGGGGGTTCATCACCTTCTGGGGTCTGCATGCCTGGGTCGTGGCCTACAGCGTGGTCATGCTCAGCGCCTTCTTCATTCAGTTCGTCATGGGCGAGTTCCCCTGCCCGCTGTGCATGCTGCAGCGCTACGGGATGATCCTGGCGACACTGGGCGCGCTGTTCGTCATCATGCAGGCGCGACGCGGCGA
Source organism: Bifidobacterium breve (assembly GCA_943331415.1). GTDB lineage: Bacteria > Actinomycetota > Actinomycetes > Mycobacteriales > Mycobacteriaceae > Mycobacterium. Next base: position 5,313 of record CALQLM010000091.1, on the reverse strand, counting down.
GCTCACCACGGCCCGATATGCGCAGGGCCTCGGCATGGGACTCGTCGGAGTGCTGGCCGGCGCGTCGGTGTCGGTCCGCCAGATCGAACTGCACATCCTGCCCGGCGATCCCGGCTACGGCGAGCCGTTCCTTCGGCTGCACCTGTATACGTGGGCGTTCGTCACCTTCGCCATCGTGATGATTTATATCGGCGTGATGCTGATGTTGATGCCGCGTGGTATTCCGCAGGCCCCGGCGGTCGGCACCGCGGCACGGAAGGTGTCCACGGTGATCATCTGGGTCTTCATCGGCGTCATCGCAGCGAATGTCATCGCAATCATCTTCCTCGAAGGTTTCGCCGCGGTGCTACCTGACGACCCGATGAGTTACAACCTGATTGACCAACTGACCGGTCGCTAACGACGCTGCAGTAGGTTGTAATGCAGTGCAACGTCAACGATGGTTCTCGGGTTTCCTCGCGCCGCTGATCGCAGCGACGCTCTCTGTGTGGTTGTCACCGCACGCGGTCGCCGATGATGCGGGTCTGCGTCCCGATTCGCCGCCGCCCACGGTGGGCGTCAATGTGCAGGCCCCATCGCCGGTGAACTTTATCGCCGAGCAGGCGGCCTCCGACGTGGAAGCGTTCTGGACGTTCACCGGATTGCCGGGGAGATATTCCCCCCCGGCAGGTTATGTGGCGTTGCCGGCTCCGCTTCCGGATGACGTGTGTCTCAAGCAACTCCAGATTGCCCGATTCTGCAGCAGCGAGATCGCCTGGGATGTGCCTGAGATGGAGCAGATCAACAACGCCGGCGGGGCGCTCGCCGTCGCCGATGTTCTGGCCCACGAGATGGGACACCAGATTCAGACCACGCTGATCGCACCGATCAGTGAGCGTGGCGCAGACTGCCTGGCGGGTGTCTACCTGGCCTCCGTCGTCAACGGCACCAGCCCCCGATTCATGGGCAATGCCGCCGATGTGAGAAATGCCGCAGCAGCGGCATTTACCGTCGGAGGTGCCGGACCGGATGTGGTGGACAGCCGTCTTGCGGCTCTCGACACCGGACTGACTGGGAATGTGGATGTCTGTCTGGCGGTCTACACCGGCTAGAGCATCGGCAAACCGCCACCGACGATCACGACGACCGCGCGTACCGGTCGCCGTTCCACTTGAAGCTGTTGACGTATTTGCCCATGTCCATGGCGACTTCGAGGTTGGCTCCGGACGGGTGGCCGGGACCGTAGTCCGGGCTGAACTCGTGATACGGGCCGGAGGCCGTCGCGATCAACGCATAGTCATGTCTGATCGCCGCCATGACGATGACCCGAAGCCGATTGAAGGTGCTTGACGTATCGCGCGGGTAGACGTCAGCGATGACCCCGTAACCCGGTTCGTAACCGACGGAGGCGTTGGGGATCTCGTAAGCGATTGCGGCACTTGGGTACTTAGCTTTCAGGACCCCTTGCACAACCTGTTCGGGCGTGCGATTCTTCGCTGGCTCACCGAAGAAGGTCAGCATGCCTGTATCGCCACCGACGTACTTGAGTTGGACACCGTTGATCCCCGGCGGATCGAATGTCACCTCATAGGCGGTACCTTCGCCCGGATAGGCGACGGAGAACGCACTGTTGTCTCCGCTGTAGCGCGGGTTGGTCTCGACCGGCTTACCCATCGACGGCACGCCGCACTCGGGCGGACACACATATGCCGCAGGCGCCGGCTTGATGAGTATCGCCACCAGCACCACCGCGATTACCGCAGCGCCCACGCCGCCGACCATCGGTCCCAATACGCTCAGTGCGGAGACCTTGCGCTGCGGTTCCGCGGTGGAGGTCCGGCGCGCCCGAGAGGTTCGCGACGCCGCGCGGATTGCGATACCGCAGTCGCCGCAGAACGCCATTCGTGCCACGACGCGATCGCATTCCTCGCACCGAATTGTTTCGTTACCGGTGTCATCAGTTTCCTCGTGCAGCAGAGCGTCCGCAATTACGGCCCTCACCGCCAACACCGCCACTATCGCAATCAGTAACTGCAACGCGATGTAGGGCGCCAATGGCAACGGTGCGATATCCACGATCCCCATCGCGACTGCGAAAGCCACTGCCCCGCCCAAGGCCGCCGGGACGACGACGGTCTTGCGGTAACGCCGGGGGGCGTTGGTCGCGGGGATGAACCACAGCGCAATTCCGAAGACGCCACCGACGGCGACCGCACCCAAGGGCCATGCCACGCCCTCGACCATCGCCTCGGCAAGCAGACTGCCGACAGGTTGGCTATCGGTGGTCACCCCCATCGTCAACTGCGGCGCCAGTAGCGTGGCGGTGGCGGCAGCGTTGACGACTGTCGCGCCCACTGCGCCGATGGTGAAGCCGTCGAGTGACTCCCCGGGTGCGCGGTCCACCGCGCGCACCAGGGCTCCCGGGGCAACCATGGCAAGTCCGTAGGTGATCGGGATCATCACCCCGCACAGCAGAAACTGTGCGGCAGTCATCTGCCTGCCCATTCCATCGTTATAGGCGTCAGCAACGATCGGACCTGCAATCAATGCCCAGACCACGCCCAACCCGAGCGCGAGAACCACGGCCAGGGCAAAATACCGACCCCGGCGATTGCCTCGGATATCGATTTCCCACAGATACACGGCGAACAGAACGGGTAGACCGAATACGGAGATCGCGACCACCGGGACCTGCCAACGCAGCATGGCGAATCCCGCGGCCGTCGCCAGCACGATGATCAATCCGATCTGGAAATGTGCGTGCGCGCGCCGTGGAAGTTGCGGAAACAGAGAGCTGGCTACCCAGGGGCGAAGGACACGTTGCCGTGGTGCGGCGGCGTAGGCGCTGCGACGTAGCCGGCCGTCCTTGGGACGCGGTGGCCGCCGCACACCACAGGCCGCGCAGAACTGTCCTGCCGGAACATCTTTTCCGCACTCCGGGCACGCAGCGGACGTCACCTAGCCTCCGTTGGCCAGGTAGTCGGAAGCCTCCAACTGAGCCTTTTGCGCATCAAGCAGATTGCGGGCCAGATTGTCCACGTTGGGGCTTCCCAGACCGGTAACGAGGTCGTACCCCTCAACAGGAGTGTCGACGGCGTTGCCGCCGGCGGTGATGTCTCGGAATCCGGGCAATTTCGATCCCTGCGCACTCCGGTAGAGAAGCGGGTTGATATCGCCGATGGTCCGACCCCCGTTGTCGATGATGTATTGATTCATCAACGCCGTCATGCCAGCCCAGATCGGCGCGGATTGCGAGGTGCCGCCGCCGATGCTGAGATTCTGGCCGACCACGATCTGCACCCCCGTGAACGGGTCGGCTACCGCGGACACGTCGGGGACGAGGCGGTTCTGCGAGCCCCGGAAGTCGGGGAGGGCGCTCTGATAGTCGGGCCGGGGGAATAAGCGAGATACGCCACCACTGGACCCCTGAGACAGCGGCGGGTCGATCCAGCCCCATTCCTGGAGCCACCGGCCCTGCATATCTGTCGACAGCGTCGTTCCACCGACCGACGTGATCTCCGGCACCGATGCGATCGTGTCCACTCCGACTTGAGCGGGGCCGGGCGGAGAAGACCAGTCCTTACCGCCCTTGCACTCCAAACCAGCGTTATCCCCGCTTGCGTCGAAAGCCGTGATTCCGCGGCGATGTGCATTGACCAGGGCGGCGCGAACCGGAGCGACGTCGGCAGCGGTGACCAGGGCCTCACATCCCCAGCCGATCGACAGAGTCCACACCGATCGCGGATAACGTTGGGCCACATCGTCGAACATCCGGCCGATCTTCTCGAAGGTTCCGCCGCCGGTGACAGTGGGACGGGCGTTGACGACTACCAATCGGGCGTCCGGTGCGACGGCGTGCACGACCTGAAGATCCATCACGGTCTCCGCACTGGTCCCGCTAAGTGGGCCACCGACCACCTCGGGAGTGAATCGCGGCAATTCCATGGTGTCGGCGAACATGTCGAGGTCACTCTGGTCGAAACCGCCGAACGCGAAGACCACAACGGTTTGGCCCTGGCCGGTGTAACCGGCCTCCGCCAGTGGCGTCGCGTTGTAGGCCATGAGCAGTTCGGCCGGTTTCAATCCGGGCCGGGGCACGTCCAGCGGCAACATCGGGCGCGCTTCCCGATGGGGCAGGTAGCTCAGGATCCGCCCTACTGCGGTGACGTCGCCGCGCAGTGCGGACGGCAACGCCGGCTGGGCAGGGGATGCATAGAAGAGTTGTCCCTGCCGACCCCTGAAGTCGCGCACCGGAACATCGAACGCGGCGGCGATCCTCTCAGCGGGGCCGGTCACGATCGCCCACGCCTGTCCGGCCTGCCACCGTACGTCGAGTCCGCGGTTGTGCGACCACTCCATGAGTTGTCTCGGGTGCGCAGCGGTCGGCAGCGTCACCGTCAGCTGGACATCGTCGGCACGCGATGGACCCAGGTTCTTCGATGCCGCCAATAATGATGCGTAGGGGCCTGCAATGATCTCGCCGCCGCGTGCGGTCGGCAGCATCGACGGTTCCGCGGCCGCGGTCAGACCCACCAGTACGGTCGCCAGGAGAACGGCCGATCGTTTCGGGAGACGATGCGAAGCGAGGGGTTTCATCTCGACCTCCCCACCGGATCGGTTTCCGCGCCTGTTTCTTGTCTCGATGGTTGCCCTGATTCTTGTCTCGATGGTTGCATAGTGACAAGCGCTCGAACAAACCTCTCGCCTGCACTGATAGCTTGCCATTGACCCCAAGTCCCGATACCGCGGAGGTGTGGATGTCAGCGCAAAATCGCGGCGGTCCGAACCGCCGCCGATTCCTCCAACGCGCGGCCCTCCTGGTAGCAGGAACACCGGCCCTCGTCGCTGTTCTCGATGCGTGTTCCAAAGCCGAGCAACCCGATCCGGGGCCTCTGACGATCGCCGCGCCGGACAAACCAGTGACCTGGGATATCCCGGTGGACAACCCGCCGATCTCGAATGGCCTGGGGCCCGAGCGGGATACAGCCCTGCATCTGTACAGCTATAGCGGCTATATCGCGCCCGAGGCGGTGCGGATCTTCGAGAAGAAGTACGGCGTCACGGTCAAGGTCTCGACGTTCAACAACACCGACGAGGCGCTGACCACGATCCAGGGTGGTGACGCCGACTACGACATTTACACCCCCAGCTATGACCAGCTCGGCCGTTTGGTGGCCGGCGGACTGCTTCGGCCGCTCAACCACAGCTATCTGCCGAATATCAAGAATCTGTGGCCGGTCTTCAAAAATCCCTGGTACGACCAACAGTGGCGCTACACCGTGCCCTACACGGTCTACACCACCGGGATCGGGTGGCGAACTGACCAGGTTCGCG
>CALQLM010000090.1 GCA_943331415.1 Bifidobacterium breve | reverse complement strand
GAACATCTTGCCGGCGCCGAAGAGGTCGCCGACGACGTTCATACCGTCCATCAGCGGGCCCTCGATCACCTCGATCGGGCGACCGCCTGCAGCGGCGATCTCGGCCCGCAATTCTTCGGTGTCAGCGTCGACGTTGGCGTCGATACCCTTGACCAGAGCGTGTGTGATGCGTTCGCGCACCGGAAGAGATCGCCACTCGGCTGCAACTGGGTCATCAGCTTTCTCCGAGCTGTTGAACCGTTCAGCGATCTCCAGTAACCGCTCGGCCGCATCCTCGCGACGGTTCAGAACGACGTCTTCGATCCGGTCCCGCAACTCGGGGTCAATCGAGTCGTAGGGCACCAGTGCGCCGGCGTTGACGATACCCATGTCCAGGCCGGCCTTGATGGAGTGGAACAGGAACACCGCATGGATCGCCTCGCGGACCGGGTTATTGCCGCGGAATGAGAACGATACGTTCGAGATGCCACCGGAGATATGCACACGGGGAAGGTTTTCCTTGATCCACGCGCACGCCTCGACGAAATCGATCCCGTAGGTCGCGTGCTCCTCGATACCGGTCGCAAGCGCGAAACAGTTCGGGTCCAAGATGATGTCCTCAGCCGGGAAGCCCACCTCGTCGGTCAGGATCCGGTAGGCACGCCCGAAGATCTCCTTGCGGCGCTCCAGGTTGTCGGCCTGCCCCTGTTCGTCGAAGGCCATCACGACGACGGCGGCGCCGTACTTGCGGCACAGCCGGGCCTCCCGGACGAATTTCTCCTCGCCCTCTTTGAGAGAGATCGAGTTGACGATCGGTTTGCCCTGAACGTTTTTCAGGCCCGTCTCGATGACCTCCCACTTGGAAGAGTCGATCATGACCGGGATCCGGCTGATGTCCGGCTCAGCCGCGATGAGCTTGGTGAAGCGGTCCATCGCGGCAACGCCGTCGATCATGCCCTCGTCCATATTGATGTCGATAATCTGTGCACCGGTCTCGACCTGTTGCAGGGCGACGGATAGCGCGGTGTCGTAGTCCTCGGCCTTGATCAGGTTTCGGAATCGGGCGGAGCCGGTGATGTTGGTGCGCTCACCGATGTTGACGAACAGGGAATCAGCGGTGATGTTGAACGGCTCCAGGCCCGAGAGCCGGGTGGCCACATCGATTCGCGGCACCTGACGCGGCGGCGTGCCCGCGACGACACGCGCGATCTCGGCGATGTGCGGCGGCGCTGTTCCGCAGCACCCACCCACCAGGTTGACCAGACCGGCCTCGGCGAACTCGGCGATATAGCCGGCCTGACGCTCCGGGGACTCCTCGTACTCGCCGAAGGCGTTGGGCAGCCCGGCATTCGGATAGCAGGAGATGAAAGTGTCAGCGATCCGCGACATCTCGGCGATGTAGGGCCTCATCTCCGGCGCACCCAGGGCGCAGTTGAGACCCACCGCGATCGGTTTGGCATGCCTGATTGAGTTCCAGAAAGCTTCGGTGACCTGACCGGACAACGTGCGACCGGAAGCATCGGTGATAGTGCCGGAGATGATCACCGGCCACCGGCGTCCGCGGTCCTCAAACAGCGTCTCCAGGGCGAACACCGCCGCCTTGGCATTCAGTGAATCGAAGATCGTCTCGACGATGAACAAGTCCGAACCGCCGTCGATCAGACCATTGGCAGCGTCGAGATAGGCGGCGACCAGTTGGTCGTAGGAGACGTTGCGGGCTCCGGGGTCGTTGACGTCCGGCGAGATCGACGCGGTGCGCGTGGTCGGCCCGATCGCGCCGGCGACATAGCGGGGCTTGTCAGGGGTGCGGAACTCGTCGCAGACCTTGCGCGCCAAGGCGGCGCCCGCATAGTTCAGTTCGTAGGCCAGTTCGTGCATGTCGTAGTCGGCGAGCGAGACCGAATTCGAGTTGAACGTGTTGGTCTCCAGGATGTCAGCACCCGCCTCGAGGTACTCGCGATGGATTCCAGCGATGATGTGCGGTTGCGTGAGGGTGAGCAGGTCGTTGTTGCCCTGAAGCGCCGTCGGCCACTCGATGAACCGCTCGCCGCGATAGCCGGCCTCATCCGGTCGGTCCCGCTGGATCGCCGTGCCCATCGCGCCGTCGATCACCATGATCCGCTGGCGCAGCGTTGACGTCAGTTCATCGGTGCAGTCAGGACGGATGTTTGGCTCTAGGCGGTTGTGTCCTGGGGCACTCATCGGGCTTCCTTCCTCAGCGGAAGGCGTCCTTAACTCTGCCGAGCGTGGCGGATTCCGGGGGGAACCCGAACCCGTTGCAACGCCTCTCGACCGCCACATTCTACGCCGTCACCCCGGCCGACGTCAGATCCGAGTGCCGATCTCGGGGCTGGCGGACCATTCTCGATGTCGGCGAGCCGGTGTTATCCGACTCATCGCAACCGAGCAGGCCTTAGGGTGAAATGGTGACGTCGTGGAACTGGGCCGATGGAACCGTCGCCGGCGGCAGCGGCGCTGGGGGTCCCAACCTGCCTGAACTCAACAACACCATCATCGTCGCTGCGTTTGAGGGCTGGAACGACGCGGGCGACGCGGCAAGCGACGCCCTGGAACACCTGGATGCCATCTGGGAGGCCCAGCCGATCGTGGAGATCGATGACGAGGCCTATTACGACTACCAGGTGAATCGGCCGGTGATCCGGCAGGTCGACGGCGTGACCCGCGAGCTGGTGTGGCCGTCGATGCAGATCTCGCACTGCCGACCTCCCGGCTCGGACCGCGACATCGTGCTCATGCACGGAGTCGAGCCCAATATGCGCTGGCGCAGCTTCTGCGCCGAGTTGCTGGCGATCGCCGACAAGCTCAACGTCGACACCGTGGTCATCCTCGGCGCCCTGCTGGCCGACACCCCACACACTCGACCGGTGCCGGTCTCCGGAGCGGCCTACTCACCGGAGTCGGCGAAGTTCTTCGGCCTCGAGGAGTCCCGGTATGAGGGTCCGACCGGGATCGCGGGCGTCTTCCAGGACGCCTGTGTCGCCGCCGGCATCCCGGCGGTGACCTTCTGGGCGGCGGTGCCGCACTACGTCTCACAACCGCCCAATCCCAAGGCCACCGTGGCGCTGCTCCGTCGCGTCGAGGAAGTGCTCGATATCGAAGTACCACTGGCCGACCTGCCCGCCCAGGCCGAGGAGTGGGAACTGGCGGTAACCGAGATGACGGCCGACGACGACGAGATCGCCGACTACGTGGCCAGCCTGGAACAACGGGGCGACGCCGAGGTCGACGTCAGAGAAGCCCTGTCCAAGGTGGACGGTGACACCCTGGCCGCGGAGTTCGAGCGGTACCTTCGTCGACGAGGTCGTTAGGCTACCTATTCGTTCGACGGTTCAGCCATGCGATAACGTGCGCTGACGCCGTCCGCACCAGAATTGAGGTCCCATGAGACTGGCACTGAGCGAAGCCGACACTGCTTTCCGCGATGAGTTGCGCGAGTTCTTCACTACCCAGATTCCGGCCGAAATCCGGGAGCGCGCGCGTGCTGGGGCGCCGGAATTCCGTGACGATCTGATCACCACCCAGCGGATTCTGAACAAAGCCGGACTGGCGGTGCCTAACTGGCCGGTCGAGTGGGGCGGTAAGGACTGGACGCCGCTGCAACGCCAGATCTGGGACGACGAGATGCAGCTGGCCGGTGTGCCTCAGCCGCTGACCTTCAACACCGGCATGGTGGGTCCGGTGATCGCAGAATTCGGATCTCAGGAAGTCAAGGAACGGTTCCTGCCCGCGACGGCCAACCTCGATATTTGGTGGTGCCAGGGCTTCTCCGAACCCGAGGCCGGGTCCGACCTCGCCTCGCTGCGAACCACCGCGGTTCGCGATGGCGACCACTACGTGATCAACGGCCAGAAGACGTGGACGACCCTGGGTCAGTACGCGGACTGGATCTTCCTGTTGGTGCGCACCGATCCCAACGCTCCCAAGAAGCAGGCCGGCATCTCATTCATTCTTGTGGAGATGAACACGCCGGGCATCACGCTGCGGCCGATCAAGCTCATCGACGGCAGCTACGAAGTCAATGAAGTGTTCTTCGAAGACGTCCGGGTACCGGCCAACCAACTCGTCGGCGAAGAGAACGCCGGGTGGGGCTACGCCAAGTTCCTGCTGTCCAACGAGCGCACCGGCATCGCCCGGATCGGCACCACCAAGGTATGGCTCGCCGAGGTCAAGGAGATTGCCGCCAAAACGCCGGTGGGTCACGGCAGCCTGCTTGATGATCCGCTGTTCGCAAGCCGCGTCGCCGAGGTGGAGGGCGAGGTACTGGCTCTCGAGCTCACCCAACTGCGGGTCAGCGGCGACGAGGCCGACGGTAAACCGAACCCGGCATCGTCGATCCTGAAGCTGCGTGGCAGCCAGTTGCAGCAGGCCGTCACCGAACTTCTGGTCGAGGTTGCCGGACCGGACGTGCTGGCGGTCAACGCCGACGAACACAATGCCGCGGCGAAATACCTCAACTTCCGCAAGACCTCGATCTACGGCGGTAGCAACGAGGTTCAACGCAGCATCATCTCCGCGACGATCCTGGGCCTCTAGAGAAATATCGGGACACGACCATGAACTTTGACCTGACCGACGAACAGCAGATGCTCGCCGACACCACCCGCGACGTGCTGGCCCGCAGTTACGACACCGAGAGTCGGAACAAGGCTGTCGACTCCGAACTCGGCTGGAGCCGGGAGGTCTGGCAGCAGTTGGCCGAGATCGGCATTCTCGGACTCGGCTTCGAACCGGAGGAGTCCGGTCCGATCGAGGTAATGGTGGTGATGACCGAGATCGGCCGGCGCCTCGCCCCCGAGCCCGTCGCCGCTGCGGCACTGATTCCCGGCGCGGTGATCGCTGCCCATGGATCTGATGAGCAGCGTGCGCTGCTCGACGATGTCGCGGCCGGTGAACGACTGTTGGCCTTCGCCCATACCGAGCCCGGACGACGCGGTTCGACTGAGTTAGCCACGCGCGCAACCCAACAGGGTGATTCATGGACGCTGACCGGCCGCAAGAATCCGGTACTCGCCGGTGACTGTGCCGACATCCTCGTTGTCACCGCTGCGCTTCCCGGTGGCGGCTCCGGCCTGTTCCTTGTCGACAGCTCCGCGGTCACCAAGCATCCATTCCGGACCTTCGACGGCAACCGTGGTGCCGACATCGAATTTGCCGGCGCCGCCGCCCAGCCGATAGGTAAGGGTGGTGACGCCACGGCTCATATCGATGCCGCGGTGATCCGCTTCCAGTCGGCCCTGTGCGCCGAAGCGGTCGGTGCGATGGAGGAGGCCCTGCGCCTCACCACCGATTACCTCAAGGCCCGTAAGCAGTTCGGTGTGCCCCTCAAAACCTTCCAAACCCTGACCCAGCGTGCAGCGGATATGTACGTGTCTCTGGAACTGGCGCTCAGCATGAACTACTACGCCGCAATGTGTGTTGCCGACGGGCGCTTCGACCCCATGGTGGCGTCCCGGTCCAAACTCCAGATCGGTCGGTCCGGCCGGCACATCGCGCAGGAGGCCATTCAGATGCACGGCGGTATCGGCGTCACCGCCGAATACCCCATCGCGCACTACGCGGCCCGATTGACCGCCATCGAGCAGACCTTCGGATCCTCAACGGATCAACTGCGTTATCTGAGCAGCCAGGTCGGTACCTACGGAGTGGCTGTTCTCTAGATCAGCTCACCTTGACCAGCTTCGGCGGCTGCCAGGTCCCGTCGAGCGCCTCGGGCTTGGGCCAGTACACCCGCATGAAGATCGTGAAGGGTCCGGGCGGCGCCGGGAGCCAGTTGGGACCCTGCTCCTCTCCCGGTGAACTGTTCTGGATGTAGAGCGTCAGTCCGCCGTCCGGATTCTTGATCAGGCTGGGCAGCATCGGCGAATTGATGACGTAGCGGTTGATCGGATTGTCGACCAGCAGGCTCTCCGGGAGTTTGTACATCGTCACCGACCAGAACGCATTAGCCGGCGGAAGCTGGCCCGGCGGGAACGTCAAGGTGTAGTCATTGGCTCCCGTCAGGGGTGCGCCGTCTGAGTCGGTGGT
>CALQLM010000089.1 GCA_943331415.1 Bifidobacterium breve | reverse complement strand
GTCGTCTTCGGTGGGCAGGGCAGCAGTTCATGGCTGGCCAACCTGGAGGAACTCGTCACCACGGCAGGTATCGAGTCGGAACTGGCGACGATCGTCGGGGAGGCCGAACTTCTGCTGGAACCGGTCGCCAACGAACTCGTCGTGGTGCGGCCCATCGGCTTCGAGCCGCTGCGGTGGGTGCGGGAACTGGCAGCTGATGAGCCGGTGCCGTCGGCTCGCCACCTGACTTCGGCGGCGGTATCGCTGCCCGGTGTTCTGCTCAGTCAGATTGCGGCGATCCGGGCGCTGGACCGTCAAGGCCTCGATTTCGGCGCTGCGCCCCCGGTCGCCATGGCCGGCCACTCTCAGGGCGTGCTGGCGGTGGAGGCACTCAAAGCCGGTGGCGCGAAGGATGTGGAGCTGTTGGCGTTGGCCCAACTTCTCGGCGCCGTCGGAACGCTCGTGGCGCGACGTCGGGGCATCGTGGCGCTCGGCGAACGTCCGCCGATGGTGTCGGTGACCAATGCCGACCCCGAGCGCATCCGCCGCCTCCTTGCGGAGTTCGCCACTGATGTGCGCACGGTGGAGCCGCCGGTGTTGTCCATCCGCAACGGACGCCGCTCGGTCGTCATCACCGGAACGCCAGAACAGTTGTCGCGCTTCGAGCTGTATTGCGAACAGATCGCTGATGCGGAGGCCGCTGAGCGCAAGAACAAATTACGCGGTGGCGCAGTGTTCTCACCCGTGTTCGACCCGGTGGCGGTCGAGGTCGGCTTCCACACACCGCAATTGGCCGACGGGGTGGACATCGTCGGCCGGTGGGCAGGCGCGGTCGGACTCGATGTCGGGCTTGCCCGCGAACTGGCCGACGCCATCCTGGTGCAGCCGGTCGACTGGGTCGAGACAGTCACCGAACTGTCCGATGCTGGTGCCCGATGGATCCTTGACCTCGGGCCGGGCGACATCCTGACCCGGGTGACCGCGCCGGTGATCCGCGGACTGGGCGTGGGCATCGTGCCTGCCGCGACCCGCGGTGGCCAGCGCAACCTGTTCACCGTAGGGGCCGCGCCGGAGGTGGGCGAGCCGTGGTCGAGCCATGCGCCGACCCTGATCAGCCTGCCGGACGGTTCGATCAAGCTGTCCACCAAGTTCACCCGGCTCACCGGCCGCTCACCGATCCTGCTGGCGGGAATGACACCGACGACCGTCGATGCGAAGATCGTCGCCGCCGCCACCAATGCCGGGCACTGGGCCGAACTCGCCGGCGGCGGTCAGGTCACCGAACCGATCTTCGACCGGCGGATGGCTGAACTGAGCGCACTGCTCGAACCGGGCCGCGCAATCCAGTTCAACGCGTTGTTTCTCGATCCGTATCTGTGGAAGTTGCAGGTCGGCGGGAAGCGACTGGTTCAGAAAGCGCGTCAGTCCGGTGCGCCGATCGACGGTCTTGTCATCAGTGCCGGTCTGCCTGATCTCGAGGATGCCGTCGCGCTGATCGATGAACTGCATGACGCCGGTATCGCGCACGTCTGCTTCAAGCCCGGCACCGTCGAGCAGATCCGTTCGGTCATCCGGATCGCCGCCGAGGTGCCCACCAAGAGTGTCATCGCCCATATCGAGGGTGGCCGCGCCGGCGGACACCACTCCTGGGAAGACCTCGACGATCTGCTCCTGACCACCTATTCCGAACTGCGGTCGCAATCGAACATCACGGTGTGCGTCGGCGGCGGTATCGGCACCCCGGAGCGTGCCGCGGACTACCTCACCGGGCGATGGTCACAGTCCTACGGATACCCGGTGATGCCGGTGGACGGCATCTTGGCCGGTACCGCCACGATGGCCTGCCTGGAGGCCACCACGTCGCAGGCGGTCAAGCAGTTGCTCGTCGATACGGTCGGCACCGAGCAGTGGGTGGGTGCCGGAAAAGCAACCGGCGGTATGGCATCCGGGCGCAGCCAACTTGGCGCCGACATTCACGAGATCGACAACGCCGCATCGCGCTGTGGACGACTGCTCGATGATGTGGCCGGCGACGCCGAGGCGGTGGCAGCTCGCCGCGACGAGATCATCGCCGCGATGTCGCTGACCGCGAAGCCTTATTTCGGCGATGTCGCCGATATGACCTACCTGCAATGGTTGCGCCGATACGTCGAACTGGCAATCGGTGACGGGGACAGCACGGCCGATACCAAGCGGCCCGACTCGCCCTGGCTGGACATCACCTGGCGCGAGCGCTTCGCATCCATGCTGCAGCGCGCCGAGGCACGCCTGAATGCTGTGGACAACGGCGCGATCGCGACAATCTTCGCCGCCGAGTCCGACGCACTGCTCGAAGATCCCGAACGTGCGATCGCGGCTCTGCTGGCCCGCTACCCCGATGCCGCCACGGTGCTCCTGCATCCCGCAGATGTGCCGTTCTTCGTCGAGCAATGCAAGACCCCGGGTAAACCGGTCAACTTTGTTCCCGTCATCGATAAAGATGTCCGCCGCTGGTGGCGTAGCGATTCGCTGTGGCAGGCCCATGATGGGCGCTACACGGCCGATCAGGTGTGCATCATTCCGGGAACCGCTGCCGTCGCGGGTATCACCCGCATGGATGAGCCAGTAGGCGAGTTATTGGACCGCTTCGAGAAAGCGGCTGTCGATGAGGTCCTCGCAGCCGGTGGCCGACCGCAACCGGTCGCCTCCAGGCTGCAGGTCCGCAACGATGTCACCGGTCCGCTCGGAATCGTGTTGGACTCACCGGATGTTCTGTGGGCCGGCCGCACCGCCATCAATCCGGTGCATCGTCTGGCACCGTCCGCGCAGTGGCACGTGCACGATAGCCGTTCTGCAACAAGCCCTTCGACGGGTGCCCGGCTTGAAGTGGTGGCTGCTGACCGGGTGGTCCTCAGCGTCCCGCTATCGGGATCATGGATCGATATCGCCTTCACATTGCCGCCGACGGTCGTCGACGGTGGAGCGCCGGTTGTCCTGACTCCCGACGCGGCCGCCGCGATGCGCGGCGTGCTGGCCATCGCGGCCGGTGTCGAGGGACCGGAGGATCTACCCGAACTCATCGGCGGTTCGACCACTGTCACGGTGGACTGGGATCCCGAACGGGTCGCCGACCACACCGGCGTTACCGCCACTTTCGGCTCCCCCTTGGCGCCGACTCTCTCAACGGTTCCCGATGCTCTGGTCGGACGCTGCTGGCCGGCGGTGTTCGCCGCCATCGGCGATGCGGTCACCGATACCGGCTTCCCGGTTGTCGAGGGTCTGTTGAGCCTCGTACACCTTGACCATGCCGCCCGACTGCTCAAACCGCTACCGCGCAACCCGGCCCAGTTGTTCATCACCGCGACATCGTCAGTGGCCGTCGACACCGAGGTCGGCAGGGTGGTGCCGATCACCGTCAACGTCAGCGATGCCACCGGCGCAGTGCTGGCGGTGCTTGAGGAGAGATTCGCGATCCGTGGTCGCACCGGCCCGGCCGAACTCACCGATCCGGTTCGCGCCGGGGGAGCGGTCTCGGAGAATGCCACCGACACACCGCGCCGCCGTCGTCGCGACGTCATCCTCACCGCCCCGGTCGACATGCGGCCTTTCGCGCAAGTCTCGGGCGATCACAACCCCATCCACACTGATCGGACCGCGGCGTTGCTCGCTGGTCTCGACGGGCCGATCGTGCACGGCATGTGGTTGTCGGCTGCGGCCCAGCACGTGGTCACCGCCACTGACGGTAAGCCGATCCCTCCCGGCAAGCTGGTGGGCTGGACGGCCCGCTTCCTGGGCATGGTGATGCCGGGCGATGAGATCGACTTCCGTGTGGACCGGGTCGGAATCGATCTGGGCGCAGAGGTTTTGGAGGTCACCGCCAAAGTCAAGGGCGAGTTGGTCATGTCGGCGACGGCCCGGCTGGCGGCGCCGAAGACAACCTACGCATTCCCGGGCCAGGGTATTCAGCACAAAGGCATGGGCATGGAGGTGCGGGCCCGGTCCAAGGCCGCGCGCAAGGTCTGGGACCGCGCCGACAAGTTCACCCGCGCGACTCTTGGATTCTCCGTGCTGCACGTGGTCCGCGATAACCCGACGAGCCTGATCGCCGCCGGCGTGCACTACCAACATCCCGAAGGCGTTTTGTACCTGACGCAATTCACCCAGGTCGCCATGGCGACGGTGGCGTCCGCACAGGTCGCCGAGATGCGCGAGCAGGGCGCCTTCGTCGAAGGTGCTATTGCCTGCGGGCATTCGGTCGGCGAGTACACCGCGCTGGCCTGCGTTACCGGCGTGTACGAACTTGAGGCGTTGCTCGAAGTGGTGTTCCACCGAGGCAGCAAAATGCACGACATCGTGCCGCGCGACGAACAGGGACGGTCCAACTACCGGCTGGCTGCCATCCGCCCGTCGCAGATCGATCTTGACGATGCTGACGTCACCGCATTCGTCGCTGAGATTGCCGAGCGCACTGGGGAATTCGTGCAGATCGTCAACTTCAACCTCCGTGGCTCGCAATACGCGATCGCCGGCACGGTGCGTGGGCTGGAGGCGCTTGAAGAGGAGGTCGAGCGCCGCCGCGAGATCACCGGCGGCAAGCGGGCCTACATCCTGGTTCCCGGAATTGACGTCCCATTCCACTCGGATGTGCTGCGCGTCGGGGTTGATGAGTTCCGGCGCTCGTTGGAGCGCATCATGCCGCGCGAAGCCGATCCGTCGACACTGATCGGCCGCTATATCCCGAACCTGGTGCCGCGACTGTTCAGCCTGGACCGCGACTTCATTCAGGAGATCCGCGATCTGGTTCCCGCCGAGCCGCTCGATGAGATCCTCGCCGACTACGACACCTGGATCACTGAGCGTCCCGCGGAGGTGGGGCGACGGGTGATCATCGAACTGCTCGCCTGGCAGTTCGCCAGTCCGGTGCGCTGGATCGAGACTCAGGATCTGCTGTTCACCGAAGAGGCGGCCGGCGGCTTGGGTGTGGAACGCTTCGTCGAGATTGGGGTGAAGTCCGCACCCACGGTCGCGGGCCTGGCCAACAACACCCTCAAATTGCCTGAATACGCCTACAGCACCGTCCAGGTGCTCAATGTGGAGCGCGACGCCGCGGTGCTGTTCGCCACCGACACCGATCCGGAACCGGAATCGGAGGCCGATGCCGAGCCGACCCCGCCGGCCGCGGAGTCGGTCGCCGAAGTAGCGCCTGCGGCTGCGGTCGCGGCGGCGCCTGCGGTTGCGTCCGGTGCCGCCCGCCCCGATGACATCGGATTCGGCGCCGCTGACGCCACGGTGGCACTGATCGCGCTGTCCGCCAAGATGCGGATCGACCAGATCGAGCCGCTGGATTCAATCGAGTCGATCACCGACGGGGCATCATCGCGGCGCAACCAGTTGCTGGTCGATCTCGGATCCGAGTTGAACCTGGGCGCCATTGATGGCGCCGCCGAGGCGGACCTCGCAGCACTGCGGGGCCAGGTCAATAAGCTGGCCCGGACCTACAAGGCCTTCGGGCCGGTGCTCTCCGACGCTATCAACGATTCCCTGCGCAGCGTGCTCGGTCCGTCAGGTAAGCGGCCGGCTGCGATTGCCGAAAGAGTCACCAAGACTTGGGAACTCGGCCCGGGTTGGGTCAAGCACGTCACCGTCGAACTCGTTCTGGGTACCCGTGAGGGCAGTAGCGTCCGGGGTGGGCCCCTGGGTGGACTGCATGACGGCGCTCTGCCGGATGGCGGTGCCGTCGATAAGGCCATCGACGGCGCGGTCACCGCGGTCGCGGCCCGGCACGGTATCGCCGTCTCGCTGCCATCGGCTGGCGGCACCGCTGGCGCAGGTGTCGTCGATTCGGCCGCGCTCGATGAGTTCGCCGCAACCGTGACCGGTCCCGGTGGCGTGTTGGCCTCGGCCGCCCGGCTGATGCTCGGGCAACTCGGTCTGGACAATCCGGTCACCGCATTGCCGACGGCGACCGATACAGAATTGATCGATCTCGTCACCGGTGAACTCGGAGCGGATTGGCCGCGACTGGTCGCCCCGGCTTTCGATGCCCGCAAAGCGGTGCTGCTCGACGATCGCTG
>CALQLM010000088.1 GCA_943331415.1 Bifidobacterium breve | reverse complement strand
GGATGAATCGTCGCGCACCGGACCGATCACCGCCTTGACGCCCAGCGAGATCAGCAGCGCCAGAACGAACACCACCGTCGAGTGGCCGAGGGAGAAGAACAGACCGACGCCCAAGGGTCGTTGACCATCCTCCATCAACTTGCGGGTGGTGTTATCGATGGCGGCGATGTGGTCGGCATCGAAGGCGTGCCGCAGTCCCAGTGCGTAGGCGGTCAGGCCGACGCCGATGCCCAGCACCTTGTCGCCGACGCCGAAATGCTGAGGTGCGACCAGGAACACCAGGGTTCCCCACCCGATGACGTGCAGTGCGGTGACGAAGGCGAACATGGCGCCCAGACGCGACCACTCCCGCCTCGTGAGCAGGCCACGGAGCCGCTGGAAGCGATCAGGTGCCGCGATCGACTCGGCTGTCGTCACGATTGGGCACGCTACCAACGCGGGCTCTATCTGCAAGCGATTCGCAGGAAACTCATGCGAAAGTGTTGCACCTACCCTCCCCGGGGTTGGTCAACGCCCACGGCCGGGGCGACACTGGTGGGGTGACCGTCGAGCCACCCGCCCCGGATGCCGCCGCGGCGGAGCGCATCGGGGACCTGCTGCGCTCCCGGGGGCTGCGGCGGATGCCCTCGCGAATCGCGGTGCTGGCCGCGCTGGAACCGGTCGACGGACACCTCTCGGTGGCCGATATCCACCAGCGCATCCTCGAGGCCACCCCGGATGGCACCCCGAGACCCGATCTGGCCACCGTCTACCGCACCGTCACCACCCTGGTCGATCAGGGCGTGCTCCACGCACTGGCCGTCGAGGGCGGGGCCAGCACCTACGGGCTGACGGAGAAGCCGCATCATCACGCGGTGTGCACGCGGTGCGCGACGATCATCGAAGTGCCCGCCACACGACTGTCGACCGCGCTCGAACATGCCAGTCAAGGCAGTTCGTTCACGCTCTCCGATCAGGCGGGGCTGACCCTGCACGGGCTGTGCCCGGAGTGTCAGCGGGGCACCGCCCGGTGATGACGACCTAGGGCAGCGGCAGCCAACGCCGTTCGGGCCGGCCGTAGCGCCAGAACGCGATCGCCGCGGCCCAAGTCACGACGAATAGTCCGACCACCACGAAGCCGACGTTGTCCAAGCTCAACGAGCTCACCCATTCGGTGACCGGGTTGGCCCAGCCAAGATCGTCGTGGGCGACTGAGATCAATTCGATGGTGCCGATTAGTAGCGCGACCACCACCGACAGTCCGGTGATGGTCAGGTTGTAATAGATCTTGCGGACCGGGTTCGCGAAGGCCCAGTCGTAGGCCGCCGACATGAACACACCGTCGGCGGTATCCATCAGACTCATGCCGGCGGCGAACAACACCGGCAGGGTCAGCACCGCGTACCACGGGACTCCGGCCGCCGCCCCGGTGCCAGCGAGTGCCAGCAGTGCCACCTCGGTCGCGGTGTCGAATCCCAGACCGAACAGCATCCCGACGCCGAACATCTGGGACGGTCGGGCGATCCGGCGCATGACCGGGCGCAGGATGCGCGCCAGCACACCACGATTGTCGAGTTGGTACTCCAGATCATGTTCACTGAACCGACCCGCGCGCAACGCCGCAAAAACCCGCCAAATACCGATCAGCGCAACCACATTGATGATCGCGATGGCGTAGAGAAATCCACCTGAGGCAAGGGTGCCGGCAATACCGAGCGCATGACGGGTCGGTGAGGCATCGTCGAGCAGCGCGCCGGCGGTCTTAGTAGCGCCAATCACCAGCAGTGCCAGCACCACCACCATGGTGGCGTGACCCAGAGCGAACCAGAATCCGACGGACTTGGGCTTGGCACCGTCGGCGGTCAGCTTGCGGGTCACGTTGTCGATGGCGGCGATGTGATCGGCGTCGAAGGCGTGCCGAAGCCCCAGCATGTAGGCGCTGACACCGAGGCCGATCGAGAGCACCTGCGCACCGACCTGATAGCGCTCGGGCGTCACCAGCAGAATCAGGGTGCCGAATCCGATCACGTGCAGGATCGCCACGGCTCCGACCAACGCCCACACCTGAGCCCAGTCCCTGCGAGACCAGGAACCGACGAGCCGGGTTAATGCCATATGACCTCCGCGTGGGGATTGCGCGTCCCCCGTCGTGGTGACTTCGGACGGGAGGTCTGGCTACCAGCCGCGGGCCTGATGGCCGTGCGGGCTGGACACAGTGGCGCGACCGCACCGGAATCTCACCGGTTTCCGCACCGTCCGAACTTCCCCGCGACCATACCGCGCGGAGCCCGGGTGGACGGGCCTTAGAGCGGTGTCACGTAGGCCGAGCTGATTCCGCCGTCGACCAGGAAGGTGGACCCGGTGATGAATGAGGCATCGTCACTAGCCAGAAAGGCCACCGCGGCCGCCAGTTCCTCGGCTTCGGCGAACCGGCCCAGCGGTATGTGGACCAGCCTGCGGGCCGCCCGCTCGGGATCTTTGGCGAACAGCTCCTGCAGCAGCGGGGTGTTCACCGGCCCGGGGCACAGCGCGTTGACCCGGATGCCCTGGCGGGCGAACTGCACGCCGAGTTCCCGCGACATCGCCAGCACGCCGCCCTTGGAGGCGGTGTAGGAGATCTGCGAGGTAGCTGAGCCCATCACCGCGACGAAGGACGCGGTGTTGATGATCGAGCCCTTCCCGGCCGGCACCATATGCCGCAGGGCGGCCCGGCAGCTCAGGTACACACTCTTGAGGTTGACGTCCTGCACCCGCTGCCAGGCGGGCAGTTCGGTGGTCTCGATGAGGTCATCATCGGGCGGGGAGATTCCGGCGTTATTGAAGGCGATGTCGACCGATCCGTAGGTGGCGGCGGCGGTGTCGAACAAATTGTTGACCGCGTCCTCGTCGGCGACATCGACGGCGACGAAAAGCCCGCCGAGGTCCTTGGCGACCGGCGTGCCGGCCTTGGGGTCGATATCGCCCACGACAATGGTCGCGCCCTCGGCGTGCATCCGCCGGGCGGCCGCCAGCCCGATACCGCTTGCCGCGCCGGTGATCACCGCGACCTTGCCGGCCAGCCGTTGGGTCAGATCAACCTTGGATACGGTCATTGGGCCTCTCCGATCGCATAGAAGACATTCTTGGTCTCGGTGAAATGTAGCGGTGCATCCGGGCCGAGTTCACGGCCGAGACCGGACTGCTTGAATCCGCCGAACGGGGTGTTGTAGCGCACCGAAGAGTGCGAGTTGACGCTGAGGTTGCCGGCTTCGACTGCGCGCGAGACCCGCATCGCGCGGGACAGGTTGTCGGTCCAGATCGAGCCGGACAGTCCGTATTCGGTGTCGTTGGCCAGTGAAATGGCGTCGGCCTCGTCCTCGAACGGCAGAACGACGACGACGGGTCCGAAGATCTCCTCAGTGACGGTGCGGTCGTCGCGCGCCGGGGTGAGGACCGTCGGCGGAAACCAATAACCAGGCCCACTCGGCGCCGAACCGCGGAAAGCCACCGGTGCGTCGTCGGGCACGAAACCCGATACCGAATCAAACTGCTTACGCGACACCAGCGGCCCCATCTCGGTATCGCGGGCACTCGGATCACCCACGACGACACCCTTGACAGCGGGTTCGAGCAGCTCCATGAAACGGTCGAACACCTTGCGCTGCACAAGGATCCGACTGCGAGCACAGCAGTCCTGGCCGGCGTTGTCGAACACACCGTAGGGTGCGGTGGCCGCCGCGCGTTCCAGGTCGCAGTCATCGAAGATGATATTGGCGCTCTTACCGCCCAGTTCCAGAGTCACCCGCTTGACCTGCTGTGCCGCCCCGGCCATCACGTGCACGCCGACCGCGGTGGAGCCGGTGAAGACCAGCTTGCGGATATCCGGGTGGGTGATGAATCGCTCCCCCACCACCGTGCCCTTGCCGGGTAGCACCTGGAACAGGCCCGGCGGCAGTCCGGCTTCCACCGCGAGTTCGCCCAACCGGATCGACGTCAGCGGTGTCCACTCGGCCGGTTTGAGCACCACGGCGTTACCGGCGGCTAACGCCGGAGCGAACCCCCAGGATGCGATGGGCATCGGGAAGTTCCACGGAGTGATGATTCCGATGACGCCCATCGGTTCGTTGAACGTGACGTCGAGTCCGCCGGCGACCGGAATCTGCCGTCCGGACAAGCGTTCGGGGGACGCCGAGTAGAACTGCAAGACGTCTCGGACAGGTCCGGCCTCCAATTCGGCCGCGCCGATGGGATGGCCCGAGTTGGCGACCTCCAGGGCTGCCAGTTCGCCGACGTGAGCATCGACGACTGCGGCGAACGAACGCAGTGCAGCCGCTCGTTCCGCAGGCGGGCTCGCCGCCCAGGCCTTCTGGGCCACCTTGGCCCGTGCGACGGCGTCGTCGACACCCCCGGCATCAAGCAGTTCGACCGTGCGCAGCACCTGCTCGGTGGCCGGGTTGATCAGCTCCGTGCTAGTCACGAATTCACACTTCCTGTCGAGGAGGTCCGGGCTGTCGAGGAGGTCCGGGCTGCCGAGGAGGTCCGGGCTGCCGAGAAGGTCCGGGCAGCCTCGACCAGGCCGGTGAACAGCCGAAGATCGTCGAGGGTCTCCTCGGGATGCCACTGCACCGCCACCACGAAATCATCCCCCGCCATCTCGACGGCTTCGACCACCCCGTCGGTGTCGCGGGCGCTGACTACCAGACCCTCACCGAGACGGTCAATGCCCTGGTGGTGGTAACACTGGACCGCAGCAGTGTCACCGATCAATGCGGCCAGCCGTGAGCCCGCCACGGTACGAACCGCCGAGGTTGAGAATTCCGCGTTGCCCAGTTGGTGGCCGTTGTGACCGAGGAGATCGGGCAGGTGCTGGTGCAGGGTGCCGCCCAGCGCCACATTGAGTACTTGGGCGCCGCGGCAGATGCCGAGCATCGGCATGCGTCTCCGCAACGCCTCGTGCAGGAGGGCGAACTCCCAGCCATCACGGTCGCGGGCGGGGGAATCGGTGGCCGGGTGCACCTGATGGTCGTAGGTGCCGGGATCGACATCGCGCCCGCCGGTGATGATCAGCCCGTCGAGGCCGTCGAGTACCCGCGCCGCGATGCCCGCGTCGACGGGTTGCGGTGGCAGCAATGAGGCGATCCCGCCGGCACGCACCACGCCCTGCAGGTAGCTATCGGGCAGGAAGCTGGCGCGGACATCCCACACTCCGGTTTGCGCCTGCTGCAGGTAGGTGGTCAGACCAATCACCGGCCCGGGCGACACCGTGGCGTCAGAGGCGCTCAAAGCCACGCACTTTCTCCCAATCGGTGACCGCGGAGTTGAATGCCGCCAATTCCACCCGGGCATTATTGAGATAGTGCTCGACGACCTCGTCACCAAAAGACCCGCGGGCCACCGCTGAGGCCGCGAACAACGCGGCCGCCTCGTCCAGCGTGGTGGGCAACCGCTGCGCATCACCGGCGTAGGCGTTGCCCGCGCACGGCTCAGGCAGTTCCAGACCTTGATCGATACCGTGTAGCCCGCCGGCGATCAGCGCGGCGACCGCCAGGTACTGATTGACGTCACCGCCCGGGGTCCGGCATTCCACCCTCAGCGAATGACCACTGCCGACTACCCGCATCGCGCATGTCCGGTTATCGAAACCCCAGGCGATGGCGGTGGGCGCGAAACTGCCCGCCGCGAATCGCTTGTAGGAGTTGATGTTCGGGGCACTGAAGAGGGTCAGCTCACGCATGGTCGCAAGCTGGCCTGCGATGAAGCTGCGGAACATCGCCGACATGCCCAACACATCGGATGCGTCGGCGAGCACAGCGGCGCCGTCCTGGCCGCGCAGCGAAATGTGGATGTGACAGCTATTGCCCTCGCGCTCATCGAATTTGGCCATGAAGGTCAAACTCTTGCCGTGCTGATCGGCGATCTCCTTGGCGCCGTTCTTGTAGATGGTGTGGTTGTCGCAGGTGACCATTGCGTCGTCGTAGCGGAACGCGATCTCCTGCTGACCGAAGTTGCACTCGCCCTTGACGCCCTCGCAGTACATGCCCGCGCCATCCATGCCATTGCGGATGTCGCGCAGCAACGGCTCCATCCGGCTCGACGCCATGAGC
>CALQLM010000087.1 GCA_943331415.1 Bifidobacterium breve | reverse complement strand
CGGGTGCCACCAGTCGCCGCGGCGGCCGCGGCGCTGATCATGCTGCAGTTAATTGTTCGGGCGGTGGTGGCGTTCGGCGGTTACTTCTACTGGGACGATTTGATTCTGGTCGGTCGAGCCGGCACCGGGCCCCTGTTGTCAACGTCCTATCTGTTCACCGACCACGACGGCCATGTGATGCCGGCGGCATTCCTGCTCGGCGGAACCATCACCCGGTTGGCACCGCTGGTGTGGATGGGGCCGGCGGTGAGCCTGATCGTGTTACAGATCATCGCTTCCCTGGCACTGCTGCGCACACTTCACATCATCCTCGGATGGCGCCCGGTACTGCTGGTGGCACTGTGTTTTGGATTGTTCACGCCGCTGGGACTGCCGGGCTTCGCTTGGTGGGCAGCAGCATTGAACTATCTGCCGATGGTGGCCGCCCTGGCGTGGGTGTGCGGCGACGCGATCCTGTTGGTACGCACCGGCCGGCGACGTTACGCGGTAACTGCCACATTGGCGTATCTGGGCGGTCTGCTGTTCTTCGAGAAATCGGCCGTGATTCCTTTCGCAGCATTCAGCGTGGCCGTGCTGCTGTATCACGTGCAGGGTCACGGATCGGCGCTGCGGACAGTGTGGCACCGGGGGCGTCGGCTGTGGACCGCCATGCTGATCCTGACGGGGGCATGGATCGTCCTCTACGTGGCGGTGGTCGATCAGCAACGCTGGAACTGGGATCCGTCCATGACGTGGGATCTGTTGCGCCGATCGGTCACTCACGGAATAGTGCCTGGTCTGGTCGGGGGCCCTTGGGTATGGCATCGCTGGGTTCCGGCATCGCCGTGGGCGGTGCCACCCGTTGCGGCAATGGCTCTCGGCTGGCTCGCGCTGGCCGTAGCCATATCGGTCTCGCTCATGCGCAAGCGCGCCGTGGGGGTGGTGTGGCTGGTCGCCGCCGGCTACGTGATCGCCTGCCAAGTTCCGATCTATCTGATGCGTTCCTCGGCGTTCACCGCCCTGGAGTTGGCCCAGACATTGCGATACCTGCCCGATCTGGTGGTCATGCTAGCGCTGCTAGCCGCCGTCGGCTTCTGCGCAGCCAACCGGCCAGAGTCGCAGTGGCTGAACACATCTCCGCGTCGCCGCGCTCTGGTGTCCAGCATGGCCGTGCTGTTCGTCGTCAGCAGCCTGCTATCCACGAGGACATTCCTCACCAGCTGGCAGGACAACCCGACAAAGTCCTACCTGCAGAATGCGGTTCGCGGGCTGGCGGATGCGAACAGGACCTCATCGGCGCCCGTGCTCGATCAGGAAGTCGATCCGATGATTCTGCAGCGGGTCGCCGGTCCGCAAAACCTCGCAAGCCACATGTTCGCTCTTATTAGCGAACGACCCGCGTTCGCCGACTCCACCGACCGATTGCGCATGTTCACCCCGTCGGGCCATTTGGTCGACGCCAACGTGACGTGGGTGCGCACCATCGTGCCGGGACCCCAGCCGCAGTGCGGGTATTTCACCCAACCGGATTCGCCCGTTCGGATGCCGCTGGACGGCCCACTACTGCCGGCCGATTGGACCGCTGAGATCAACTACCTCGCCAATTCCGAGGGCACGATTCACTTGGCCCTACCGGTAGGTCCAGAAGCCAGGGTGGCTGTGAAACCCGGCCTCAATCGGGTGTACGTCCGGCTGTCCGGGGCCGGCGATGTGATCACGGCTCGAGCCAGTACAGCCGCACTGACGGTCTGTCTCGCCTCAGGCCCGGTCGGCTATCTGGCCCCGCGCTGACGTCGCGGCTATGCCGCCTCGTCAAGCAGATGGGTTTGACCGATGATCTCCATGACCGCGCTGTGCACCTCACGACCGGCCACCGTAGCTGCGACCGCCGTCATCTGAATGGCCGTGTCACGATCGTGGCTGAGAACAGAGGCGGCGGCCGTACCGACGATGTCGGCGAAGTGCCTGCGCAGAACATCCTCGATACGCGACATCGCGAACTCGGCGTGAGCCAGCGGCACACATCGTCGGATCAGATGGAACACCTCAGCGTCGACCCTGCAGTAGAACCGCTGCGCGAAGACACGTTTCATCAAGTCGATTCCGCCTGCTTGACGCAGCACTGCCTCCTGGGACGCCAGGTCGGAGATCATCGGCTCGGCCCAGGTCATGCCTCGGCGGACGATGCGGCGCGACATTTCGACGGCAACCACGCTGGCGATCGGATCGGACAAATCAGTCATGTCGGCGAGGTCGATACTGTCGGGCGCGGGCTGGGGCGGGGTTGTCTCGAACATGCCGCAATTATCCCAGAGGGGTATGACATGCCTTCAGTGTCGATCTCACCGCTGACGGTCACAGCGCCGGTGTGCCCCCGGAATACACAAGCCCATAAACAGATGATGTCCCCCGGGATTTCTCCCGGGGGACATCATCGTCAATCCGACCGTCAACGGCCGGCACTGTGATTAGGCCGCAGCACGCTCTTTCTCGTGGTGGCCTTCTTCGGCCGCGAAAGCGGCATCGTCCGCGTAGGACTTCAGGCGGGCGATCTTGTAGATCAGCAGGCCGTAGAGGCACTTGGCCAGGATGTCGGCCAGTGAGTAGCCGATCTGCTTGCCCACCCATGCGTCAGCTCCGGTGTCGCCGAAGTAGATGGGCAGGAGGTAAGCGATCGGGTACACGCCCCAGGTAGCGAACAACAGGATGCGCAGGTTACTGACGGTCTTCCGCACAGACTCCGGCTGCCGGTCCAGCGACTTGGTCAGCTCGACGAACAGCACATAGAGGATGTAGAGGAAGGGAATCGTCGACAGCAGGCCCCAGACGTTGCGGGTCATGTTGTCGCCGCTGATCTCACCGGGGTAGCCGAGGGCGATCATAAGCGCTGAGGCCGGGATCAACCGCGCCAGCAGTGATGCCTGCAGCTTCTTGGCCAGCGCCAGCACGACCACGAGTTCGGTCAGCAGCAACGGCACCGTGAGGAGCCAGTCGACGTAGCGGTAGCCCTCGTTGAACGACTCTCCGGCTGCCTGGGTGTAGATCCCGCGTCCGCCGGCCGCGTCGGTGGTGAACGCGTGCCTGAACGAGTCGAAAATCCGGAAGTAGTGGTAGGCCGCGATGCCCGTCACCGTGGCCGAGATCACCAAGGCCTGCCGATAGCGGGGCAGAACGCGACTCCGGGAGGAGAACAGGAAGATCGTAGTGAACAACTGCGCTGCGATTGTCAGCGACAGAAAGTTGTACACCGTGTCGAATTGGCCTTGAGTTAACTGTTCAGGGATCATCTCTCACCTTCAAGAAGCGACGCGGGGTGGCGTACTGGACGAAGCGTACAATAATGGACGTTGCGTTCAGGAGCGCCCAATTATCGCGTTTTTATCCGACCGAATAGATTTTCGCGAGGGAGACTACTCAGTGTCTGCTGGTCAAGGCCAGAAAGCGGCCGATGCCAGGGTGCTCCGGACCCGCTCTGAAGTAGCGCGGACAGCCCTCGCAGTGCTGACTGAGGAAGGCTCCGACGCACTGACACATGCACGCGTCGCCGAGATCGCCGGCTACTCCAAGACGACCCTGTACGCCCACTGGCCCTCAAGGCTGGATCTTGCCGCCGCCGCCCTGGACATCCTGGGTGAATTGCCGAGCCGCGAGCGCACCGGCGACCTGCGGACCGATCTGGTGGAGCAACTCACGTCGTTCCGGCAGGGTGTCATCGACCACCGGCTGGACCGTGTCCTGGCGGCGATGGCGCAGTGGGCGACCATCGAGGCGATGAATGAAGTCCGGGAGAGAATCAACACCGAGGGGCAGCGGCCCCTGCGTGCCATCCTCGAAGGGGCCTTCCACGGCGCTCGACTGGAGGCGATCGTCTCCATGCTCAGCGGGGTGGTCGCATGCCCGGCGCTGATGTTCGGCACAGTGCCTGACGACGATGTCATCGCAGCGGCGGTCGACATCGTCTTAAAGACCGTGCGCTGACTCATGGCTGAACGTTCCCTGGAGGGCGCCTCAGTCGTGGTGACCGGTGCCAGCGGCGGTATCGGTCGTCATATCGCGAAACAACTCGCCGAGGTCGGCGCCCGACTGACGCTGGTAGCCCGCGATCGAAACGCCTTGGAGTCACTGGGAATCGACGCCACTGTGGTGTCCGCCGATCTCCGTGACGCCGAGGCAGGTAGGACGATCGTTGCCGCCGCGCTTGCCGCCAACAACACGCTCGACGGACTGGTGAACGCAGCCGGTGTCATCGCCTTCGGTTCCCTCGCCGACACCGCCGACGAGGTCATCGAGGACCTGTTTCTCACCAACGTCCTGGGACCACTGTGGTTGATGCGGGCGGCCATCCCGGCGCTCACCGAGTCGCGCGGATTCATTGCCAACATCAGTGCCGTGGTCGCCGAACAACCCCTAGCTGGGATGGCGGCCTACGCCGCGTCCAAAGCCGCGCTGACCGCCGCCGATCGGGCCCTCACCCGCGAGTTGCGCGCCGCCGGCATCACCGTGACCGACGCCCGCCCACCGCATACTGAGACCGGTCTGGCCGACCGCCCCATCTCCGGTATCGCCCCGCGACTGCGCGAGGGCCTGCGGCCCGAGGACGTGGCTCGCCGGATCGTCGCGGCCATCATTGTCGGCGAACGGGAGATCCCCGCCGAAGCCTTCTCCGACTGACGAGACACCGAAGCAGAGGCGCCGGATCGGGGTCACGCTGTGCGCGAGGCTTTCCGACAGCGCTCCGAGCAATATCGGACCTCAGACCAGTCCCGGGCCCACTTCTTCCGCCACTCGAAGAGAAGGCCGCAGTTCTTACAGACCTTCGGGGGGTGTCCGTTCTTGACGCGCGCTCGAGCCGACACGGATCTGACTCTACGGCCAGAGTCCGGACGCCAACCGGTGTCCGGCCCGGGGCCGCAGCCCCAGACCGTCGGCGAAAAGATATGGAGCCGCCTAGGAGAATCGAACTCCTGACCTATTCATTACGAGTGAATCGCTCTACCGACTGAGCTAAGGCGGCATGGCTCCAAGCCGGTTGCAGAGTCTACTCTGCGGCGCGAAGCGCCTGACCCACGGTGGCGACCATCGCATCGACGGCGAACTTGGGCTTGACGTTCGTCGCCAGCGCCTCACGGCAGGCCAGGACTGCTTCGATACAGCGCAGCAGTCGATCCGGGGAGGCGTACGCGGCCAGTGCGGCCACCTGCTCAGCCATATCTGGGTGGTTGGCCGTCACCGCCTGTGCTCCCCCGGCCACCATCAGCGCATCGCGGAAATAGGTGGCAAGGTCAATCAAAGCGCGATCGAGGGCATCGCGGGATGCCCGCGTCTGCCGCGACTTCTGCCGCTTCTCGAGATCCTTGAGGGCACCGGCAGAACCTCGTAGCGCACCGGCCGCGCCCTTGCCTGTTCCGCCGGCACCCAACGCGGTACTCAGTTCCTCGGTCTCGGCTTCGTTGCGGCCGAGGTTGAGAGCGCGCGCCTCCCCCTCTGCGGACCCGACAAGTTCCTCGACGGCGGCATAGGCACGAGAGGGCGTCGCGGCGTCGCGGGCCAAACCCAGGGCCCGGGCGCGCCGGTCCCGCGCCTCAGGGTCGGTGGCCAGTCGCCGTGCCCGGCCCACGTGCCCACCGCTGACCGAGGCCGCCCAGTGCGCATCGTTCTCGCTGAGACCATCGATCTCTCTCAGAACCTCGGCGATCGCCTCCACGGCCGGCGTGACCAACGCGACATGCCGACACCGCGATCGCAGAGTGATCGCGATGTCCTCAGGATCGACCGAGGGCGCGCACAACAGGAATACCGTCGATGGCGGCGGCTCCTCCACCACTTTCAATAGGGCGTTGGCCGCGCCCTCGGTAAGCCGGTCAGCGTCTTCGATAACAACGACCTGCCAGCGGCCGGTGCTCGGCCGCCGAGACGCGGTCGCGACGATGGCGCGCATCTCATCGACTCCGATCGACAGTCCCTCCGGCGTGATGCGACGGACGTCGGCGTGGGTACCTGCCGTCGTCGTGGTGCAGGCCCGGCAGTGCCCACAGCCGGGAACACCGTCGGACGTGCATTGCAGGGCGGCCGCGAAGCAGACGGCGGCAACCGAACGGCCGGACCCG
>CALQLM010000086.1 GCA_943331415.1 Bifidobacterium breve | reverse complement strand
GGCGTCAGTGTGCTCATACCGGCCCGTGACGAAGTGGCGAACATCGAACGCTGTGTGCGGGCCGCCGACCGCGCCCGCGGTCCGATCACCGAACTCATCGTCTACGACGACGGCTCCACCGACGGCACCGGCGAGGTGCTTCTCAATATTGACGCGGACGTGACCCTGCACCCGGATGGTGTGCTGCGCATGCTCTCGCTGCTCGGTTCGCCCGAGCAGGTCGCCGGCGGACTGACCGCCGATGTCGTCACCGCCGTACCCCGCCAGCGCGCGGTCAGCTTCGTGGAGCGGATGATGATGCCGCTGCTGCACCTGTCCTATGTCGCCTGGCTACCGATGCCGCTGATCTACCGAACCCGCGACTCCCGGGTGCTGGCAGCCAACGGTCAACTCCTGATGGTCCGCCGATCAACGCTGTCGGCCGTGGGCGGGTGGGCCACGGTGCGCACGTCACTGGTGGACGATATGGCGCTGTGCCGCGTGGTCAAACAGAGCGGACGGCGGGTGGTCTTCGCCGACGGCGACCAGATGGCGCAGTGTCGGATGTACTCCGATGCCACCTCGCTCTGGCGGGGTTTCGCCAAGAATTTCTACGAGGGTATCGGCGGGAACCCGCTGGCGATGCTCGTCGTGCTGGCAGTGCATCTGCTGTTCTTCGTCGTGCCCTACCTCGCACTGCCGGTCGCCGTGATCCTGGGCGACTGGGGACTGGCCGCCGCCGCCGCCGTCGGGGTGGCCGCCAACGTGGGCCTGCGTCTGATCATGGCGTCGCGCTACGGCCACAGCATGCTCAGCGCGCTGCTGCATCCGGTGGCTGTGCTGATCATGATGGGCGTGTTGCTCGACAGTTTTCGGTGGAGTCGCCGCGGTGATATCCGCTGGCGCGGGCGCTCCTATCCGTCCCGGGCCCAGCGGGAGGTGGCGTGAGCGCCGGATCGCGCGCCGATGGGCAGGCACTGGCCCGGGCGGGGGACACCCGGCACCCGGCCTTCGCGCGTCTGGCCCGCCGCTATGCGCGGCGGCGGGTATCGCGCGGACTGGACGGGCTGTGGGTCGCCGGCATCGATGAGGCCCGCGCCACGCTCAGTGGCCGGCCGGTGCTCTTCGCGGCCAATCATGTCGCCTGGTGGGATTCAATGCTGCTGCTGGTGCTCGACGAGGCACTGGGCGGCCTGGGGTGGGCCGTCATGGATTCCGAGAACCTACGCAAGCTGCCCTTCCTCGGCTGGGTCGGCGCCTTACCCCTGGACCGCAGTACCGCCGACAGCAGCCGACAGTGCCTGCAATCCTGCGCCGCACTGCTGGACCGGCCTGGCCGCGGACTGTGGATCTTTCCGCAGGGTCGTCAACGTCCCGCCCATCTGAGACCGCTTGACCTCAAGGGCGGGCTGACGGTCATGCACGACCACAACCCGGTCGATCTCATCGCGGTGAGTATCGACTATGTCTTTCTCGAGACCGATCACCCGGCGGCGATGGTCCGATTCTCGGCACCGATCCCGGCGGCTTCCGCCGCCGGCCCGGACCTATTGATCGCTGTTGAGGGTGCCCTGCTCGACGGGCTGACCATCATTGACCACGCAGCCCAAGCCGCGACCGACGGGCGCCGGTCCCGCACCCACCCCGGCGACCCGCTACCGGGCTTCACCCGCCTGGTGGGTGCGGCCGGGCGGGTCGACGGGGAGGGACTGGGCTCCCGGGCGTTGCGGGCCTTCGGGCGCGGGGCACCGCATGCCCGCTGAGCGCGACGCCGAGGTTCTGGTGGTCGGGGCCGGGGTCGGCGGTCTTGCGGCCGCCCTCGCATTGGCCGCCCGAGGACTGCCGGTCCGGGTGCTCGAGGCGGGCGAGCGACCCGGGGGCAAGGTCGGCGTCGTCGAGGTGGCCGGAGTGCAGATCGAAACCGGCCCCAGCGTGCTCACGTTGACCGAGGTCTTCGCCGGACTGTTCGCCCGGGCCGGTCTGCGCATGGAGGAGATGGTGGGTCTGCGCCGTCTCGACCGGGGTTTCCGGTATCGCTATGCCGATGGCTGCGTGCTCGAGGTGGCCCATGACCCGCAGCAGACGCTGGCCGGGATTCGGGCGGCGTTGGGTCCGGCTGCGGAAGCGGAGTTGGCGTCCTTCCTGGCCTACAGTCGCGCGATCTGGGAGGCGGCCGCCCCGCATTTCGTCCTGGGCCCGGCGCCGACCTGGGCGGCGATGGTCGGTCTGGCCGTGCGTCACCCGCGTGCGCTATCGGCCGTCGATCCACTGCGCAGCATGGCCGCCGGTATCGATCGCCACGTCCGGGAGCCACATCTGCGGATGCTGCTGCGTCGCTACGCGACCTACAACGGAAGCGACCCGCGGCGGGCACCTGCGACGTTGAATTGCATTGCGCACGTGGAACTTTCGCTCGGGGGATACGGGGTACAGGGCGGCATCAACGCACTGGTGCAGGCGATGGTCGCCGCGATCGAGGCCCGCGGCGGGATCATCGAGTGCCGGTCATCGGTCGAGCGGGTACTGGTGGAGTCCGGTGCTGCGGTGGGTGTCGCCCTGACCGGCGGGGGCCGGCGCCACGGCCGGGCAGTGCTGGTGAACGCCGATGTGGGGTGGCTGCGCGACACGATCCCGCCGGAGGCAGGCCGGCACCTGCCCGCACCGGCGGTGCCCTCGATGTCCGGCTGGACCGGGGTGCTGCGGGCTGCCCGTCAGACCGACCGCCCGCCGCACGAGGTGCTGTTCCCCGCGGACTATGACGCCGAATTCGCCGATATCTTCGACCGCGACCGCTCCCCGGTGGCGCCGACGGTCTACCTGTGCGCCCAGGAGCGCTGCCACGGCACGACGGGCTGGGCCGACGCCGAACCGGTCTTCGTGATGGCCAACGCCCCGGCCGAACCGGCGGATCATCCGCGGGCACCGGAGGTCTGGGCCGCACTGGAGGCCGCTGTCGAGCATCGCGCCCGCGCGGCGGGGGTGTGGCTCGACGGCGACGCGCTGGTCTGGCGTCGCACGCCCACGCAACTGGCGACCGATTTTCCCGGTAGCCGCGGAGCCATCTACGGCGCGGCCAGTAACGATCGCTTCGCTGCCTTCAAACGTCCGCCCAACCGGGTCTCCGGTGTGCCGGGCCTATATCTCGCCTCGGGCAGCGCCCACCCCGGCGGCGGATTACCCATGGTGGCGCTATCCGGTCTGGCCGCGGCCGATTGCCTCAGCGATGATCTCGGCGTCGGTGACCTCAGCGCCTCGGTTTCCCGGTGACGTGAGCGCGGACCTGTTATCCGTCGGCCTGTTGTCCGTCGACCCGGTGAGCGCCGCCCGCCTACTGCTCGGTGCTGTGATCCGCTGCCGCGACGTCAGCGCTGTGGTGGTCGAGACCGAGGCCTACGGCGGGCCACCAGAGGGTCCGTGGCCCGATCCGGCATCGCACGCGTTTCGTGGGCCAAGCCCGCGCAATGCGGTGATGTTCGGGCCGCCGGGCCGGCTCTACACCTATCGCAGTCACGGAATCCATGTGTGCGCCAATATTTCCTGCGGTGCTGACGGTGATGCCGCTGCCGTACTGCTGCGTGCGGCGGTCATCGAGTCCGGCATCGAGATCGCGCAGACCCGGCGCGCTCCGGGTGTCACCGCACCGGCGCTGGCGCGCGGACCGGGCAATCTGTGCGCAGCGCTGGGGATCACCATGGCCGATAACGGCGTCGACGTATTCGACTCCCGATCACCGGTCACGGTGCGCCTGGGAAAATCCGCACGGGAGGGGAAATCCGCACCCGAGGATGACCGGCCACACCTCGACGGACCCCGGGTGGGGGTCAGCCTGGCGGCCGACCGTCGGTGGCGGCTCTGGCGTGCCGGGCAGCCGGAAGTGTCGGCCTATCGCCGAAGTCCCCGCGCGCCACGGCCGGGCGGGAGCGACTAAGCGCGCGTGATGCGGGAAGATCACTGCATGGCGACGACGATTCTCGACGAGTTGGCATGGCGTGAGCTCGTCGCGCAGTCGACCGACCTCGACGCGCTGAGTACCGCGGTCGCGGCGCCGCCGCTGACGGTCTACGCCGGGTTCGACCCGACGGCGCCCAGCCTGCACGCCGGGAACCTGGTGCCACTGCTCACCCTGCAGCGCTTCCAGCGCGCCGGCCACCGGCCGATCGTCCTGGCCGGTGGGGCGACCGGTCTGATCGGTGATCCCCGCGACTCCGGCGAGCGCACCATGAACACCGCCGATACCGTCGCGCAGTGGTCGGAGCGCATTCGCGGCCAGCTCGAGCGGTTCGTCGACTTCGACAGCTCAGCCACCGGCGCCATCGTCGACAACAACCTGACCTGGACCGCGCCGCTCGGGGTGATCGAGTTCCTGCGCGATGTCGGCAAGCACTTCTCGGTCAACGTCATGCTCGACCGCGACACCATCCGTCGCCGCCTGGACGGCGAGGGCATCTCCTATACCGAGTTCAGCTACATGCTGCTGCAGGCCAATGACTACGTCGAACTACACCGGCGCTACGGCTGCTCGCTGCAGATCGGCGGATCTGACCAGTGGGGCAACATCATCGCGGGGGTGCGACTGGTGCGGCAGAAACGGGGCGCGACCGTCCATGCCCTGACCGTGCCCCTGGTCACCGCGGCCGACGGCACCAAATTCGGCAAGTCGACCGGCGGCGGCAGTCTGTGGCTGGATCCGGAGATGACCAGCCCGTATGCCTGGTACCAGTACTTCGTCAACACCGCTGACGCCGACGTGATCCGGTACCTGCGGTGGTTCACCTTCCTGACCATTGACGACCTCGCCGAGCTGGCCGAGGCCACCGCGGAGCGTCCGCATGAACGGGCCGCGCAGCGCCGGCTGGCCCGTGAGCTCACCACGCTGGTGCACGGGCAGGCCGCCACCGAGGCCGTCGAGCACGCCTCGGGGGCGCTGTTCGGCCGCGGTGAGCTGGGGCGACTTGATGAGGCGACGCTGGCCGCGGCGCTGCGGGAGACCTCCATCGCCGAGCTGGCGCCCGGTGGTGCGGACGGCATCGTCGACCTGCTGGTGGCTACCGGACTGTCGGCCAGCAAAGGCGAGGCCCGCCGCACGATCGCCGAGGGCGGGGTGTCGGTCAATAACGTCCGGGTTGACGGTGACGACTGGGTGGCGAGTCCGTCCGACTTCCTGCACGGACGCTGGCTGGTTCTGCGTCGGGGGAAGCGGAATATCGCCGGGGTGCACCGCGTTACACCGTGAGTCCTACAGTAGGGCTGGCGCCAAAAACGCCGAACAGCAGTGGATTTGACTCATTGGTCACCTTCACGTAACTTGAGCGAGTCGTTGTGACGCGGTTCGTCCGCAGATCGCGGCGGCATCCCAGGGAATGATTCCGGACTTCGGATCGTTACCACTGTCCGTCCTACGAGCACGCGGCTAACGCCGCGGGTTGGTTGCGCGGCCGACACGGGATGTCGGGTGTGTTGTTTGAGAACTCAATAGTGTGTTTGGTGGTTTTTGTTTGTTGTTTGTTTTTGTCATGCTTTGGTACCCCCGTGTCAGGGTGTGACTGTTGTTTTTTGCCAAGGTTTTTCTTGGTTGCTTGGTCAGTTCTCTGATTGTGAATTCACCTGTCTTTGGATGGGTTGTTTTTGTTTGGAGAGTTTGATTCTGGCTCAGGACGAACGCTGGCGGCGTGCTTAACACATGCAAGTCGAACGGTAAGGCCCTTCGGGGTACACGAGTGGCGAACGGGTGAGTAACACGTGGGTGATCTGCCCTGCACTTTGGGATAAGCCTGGGAAACTGGGTCTAATACCGAATACACCCTGCTGGTCGCATGGCCTGGTGGGGGAAAGCTTTTGCGGTGTGGGATGGGCCCGCGGCCTATCAGCTTGTTGGTGGGGTGATGGCCTACCAAGGCGACGACGGGTAGCCGGCCTGAGAGGGTGTCCGGCCACACTGGGACTGAGATACGGCCCAGACTCCTACGGGAGGCAGCAGTGGGGAATATTGCACAATGGGCGCAAGCCTGATGCAGCGACGCCGCGTGAGGGATGACGGCCTTCGGGTTGTAAACCTCTTTCACCAGGGACGAAGCGCAAGTGACGGTACCTGGAGAAGAAGCACCGGCCAACTACGTGCCAGCAGCCGCGGTAATACG
>CALQLM010000085.1 GCA_943331415.1 Bifidobacterium breve | reverse complement strand
TCGCGGCGCTCAACTCACCAACCAGAGTGCCGCCAGCGGAGCGACGTTGAGCAGCAGGACGCCGATCTTGTAGACGGCCATACCCCCGTAGTGCAGAGCGTCGAAAGTCTCCCGGGAGATCGAGAACCACCGGTGATGCAGGGCGTAGATCCGGTCATGAGCCAGAGTGAAGGCCGCAAACCAGATCAGCAGCACGCCGTAGTTGACCACCATCGACCACAGCAGGACGTCGCGCATAGCATCCAAATCCATATCAACTCCTCACCGTGTTATCTCCAGGCTAGCGATCATGTTCCGGCGAACGCCCGAAGGCGCGGGCGCGTACCGTGAGCACGATGGTCAGCGGTAGGGTCGCCGAACTGAGCACCATCCTCGACGCACACGGAGGTCTGGACTACTGGCGGACGCTACGGGCCGTCGACGTCGAGTTCTCCGCGTCGGGCTTTCTGTTCACCGCCAAACGCGTACCCCCGCAGCATCACGTCCGGCTGACGATCAGCACGCGCAAGCCCGAGGCCACGCTGCATGACTACCCTGAACCAGGCCAGCACACGACCCTGTACGGCATCAGTCGGGTCGAGATGACCGCGGCCGACGGTGCCGTGCTGCAGACCCGCGTCAATCCCCGCACCGCATTCGCCCGCCCACGGCCGTGGACCTCCTGGGACGCGCTGGATTTCGCCTACTTCTCCGGCTATGCGATGTGGAACTATCTGACGCTGCCCTTCCTGCTGCTCGAGCACGGCATCAGCGTGGAAGTATTCGGGCGTCGACTGAAGGTCGGCTATCCGGTGAACATTCCGACGCACTCGCCCACCCAGGAACTCTATTTTGATTCCTCAGGACGGCTGTACCGGCACGACTACACCGCAGAGGTCGTTGGCGGCTGGGCCAAGGCCATCCATCTCTGCTCGGATTACCGGCAGTTCGGCGGACTATGGATGCCGACGAGGCGGCGGGTCTACCCGAAGGGCCCGTTCAACCGCCCACTGCCCTTCCCGACTCTGGTCGCCGTCGATATCCACGACGCCCAACCGCTGTCGGGATGATGCCGCTGTATTCGGAGTAATCACGTACCCAGCCCGCTCAGGCCGAAATCCTGCCCCAAAACGCCCGGAAGTTCTATGCACCAGGCCGCGGGGCGGATTCGTCAAACTAGTCCTGACTTGGGCGAATGCCGTTTAGTATCGACCGTTATGACGGAGCGTGAGGCCCTGCCGTACGAGGACCTTGGCGCATGGTTCACCGACGACCTGCTCCCCGGGTGGGCCCGGTATTGGAATGAGACGCCGGTGGTACCCCCCAAGCCGCCCTGGTATCGGAACAGCCGGGTGCTGCTGACCGTGATCACCGCGGCCGCGTCAGTCCTCGTGGTGGCCACCGCGTTGCTGCTGACCCTAAGCAGCGGCGACTTCAACCAGACCACACTGTTGCGCAGCATCAACCCGCCGACCCCGCCGGCGGCAACCGCTGCCCCCGAGGTCGATAACGCGCCGCCGGCCCCGACAGTAGCGTCCGAAACCGAGTCCGAGCCCCCGCCTGCGGAGGTCCCGGTGGCCTCAGCCGAACAAAATCCGCCGCCCCGCCCGCAGCGTTCCGTCGGCGCGGGCAGCTCCGAAGGTCCAAGTATCAACGTGACCCGGGCACCCATGAGCTTCACACCCGGTGAACCCTTCACACCCTGACAGCCGGTGCTGCGTCGCGCCTGTTGACTGAGCGCTCCGTCGTATGTGACGATTTCGTCAGTAACGTGAAGGAGGCCCCCGATGGGTGATGTCATCGGCGCACACAACGGTCTGCACAGCGAGCAGGGCGCCCGCCGCGGCGAACACCCGGGGCGATCACAGAATCCGATCATCAAGGTGGCGGATCTGGCCTGGCTGGAATTCGAGAAGCCGGATCTCGTGCGGGCCGAGGCGTTCGCGCAGGCCTTCGGCTTCCACAGCGTCTCTCGATCCGGAGAAGAGTTGCTGCTCCGCGGCACCGACGCCGGTGGCCCCTGTGTGATCATCCGTCGCGGTGCCACCACCCGATTCCATGGTCTGGCGCTTGCGGCCGCCGATGAAATCGATGTGCTGCGACTTGCCGACAAGACCGGTGCGGCGACGACTCGGCTACCGGAGTCGATCGGTGGGTTGTCGGTGGATCTCGTCGATCCCAGCGGCACACCGGTGAAAGTCGTTGCTGGACAACACGAACTTCCCGCACTCGCCGGGCAGGAACCGCACGTCTTCAACTTCGGTCACGCCCTGGTGCGCACCAACACCACCCAGCGGCCGCCACGGACTCCCGCCCTGATCCAACGACTCGGCCACGTTGTGCTGCAGTCCACCCGCTATCTCGAGACGCTCAACTGGTATCTGGATCACTTCGGCTTGATCGTCAGTGACTTCCAGTTCTTTGTCGGCCAACGCGAACGTGGCCCGACGATGAGTTTCATCCGCTGCGACCGCGGATCGGTACCGTCCGATCACCACACTCTGGCACTGGCCCTGGGTCCGGCGAATCGCTATGTGCACTCGGCCTACCAGGTCAGCGACCTCGACGCCATGGCCGCCGGAGGCGAGTATCTGCGTGAGCGCGGCTACCTGCGCTCCTGGGGCATCGGCCGACACATCCAGGGAAGCCAGATCTTCGACTACTGGCGTGATCCGGACGGCTTCATGGTCGAGCACTTCACCGACGGCGATATGTTCGACAACACCCTCGAACCGGGTTGGGCACCACTGACCGCCTCCGGACTGGCCCAGTGGGGGCCACCGGTGACCAAGGAGTTCCTCGGTTCCAATCCGGGCAACGCCCGCCATGAGGTGGCCGCGATGCTCACCGCACTGCGCGGGCGCAACGAATTCGATCTGAAGCGCATGATCGGCCTGCTGAAAGTGGTTGCCTCATGACGATTTCCATCCTGCGCACTGCGGATGCCTGGTGGGTGCACGGGCCCGATGGCGCTACCAGAATTGCCACCTCGGCGACCACAACCAGAGAATTGCTGGCCGATCGCAGCGCCATCGAAACCGCCCGGGACAACCCGGCACCGATCGCGGTGGCGGGCCTCGCACTGGTGTCGCCGGTCACCAAGCCCTGCCGGGTGGTCGCGCAGATGACCAACTACGCCTCCCACGTCATCGACTCCGGCATGGATCCAGCATCGATTCCGCTGATCTTTTTCCGGAAGTCCTCAGCCTCGGTCAGCGGTCCCGTCGACCCCGTCATCAAGCCCAAGCACGTCAAATTCCTCGACTACGAGGTCGAGATCGGACTCGTCATCGGGCGTGACATTCCGGTAGGCACCAGCGTTTCCGCGGCCAACCTCAGCGATTACATTGCCGGCCTGGTGATTACCAATGACATCTCCGCTCGCGATATCCAGCTTCCGCAGACGCAGTTCTACGAGGCCAAGTCATATCCGAGTTTCACCCCGACCGGTCCGGCCCTGGTGCTTCTCAACAGCCACGAACTCGATCGATTCGGAGACCTACGCCTTCGGCTGTCCGTCAACGGTGAGGAACGCCAGAACGCTCTCGTCGCCGGGGACATGCTCTATCGCCCGCTGCAGGCATTGCAGTCGCTCACCCGGTTTCAAGATCTGGCCGCCGGCGATCTGATCTTGACCGGTACACCGGTGGGCACCGCGCTGAGTGCACCACCGAAACCCATCGCGCTCATCGCCGCGCTGTTGCCGCCGGCGGTGAAGTGGAAGGCATTCTTCAAAAGCCAACTCAAGAACCCCAAGTATCTGCGGGACGGCGATGTGATCGAGGCATCGGTGCGCACCGATGACGGTGTGATCGACCTTGGCGCACAACGGATGAAGGTCGAATACGCCTAGTACGCCACCTCCGGCAGTGGCCGACCGCACACCTCGCGAGCCTCTTTATCCGACATCCCGAACAGCCGCAGCACATCTGTAGCCATCGCATCGGCGAGTGGTCCGTCATCGCGATCGGGATCGCTCTGCAGGAGACTGCCCAGTCCTCCCAACACACCGGCGGCGACCGCGAGGGCGCGCTCCGGATCATCAATGGCGAACCGTCCGGCGGCGATCGCGGCCTTGATATCACGTAGCGCCCGCGGCGCCAGTCCGCGGTCTGACGTTTGTAATGTCCCCCAGTTCGACAGCAGGATCAGGCTCTCCTGCGGCCGGCGGCGAAAGAATCGGCCTGTCAGCCGGAAGCTTGCCGCGAAGATCTCGGCCGGATCGTCCACACCGGCGGTCAGCTCGTCGAGCAGTGCAC
This sequence comes from Bifidobacterium breve, assembly GCA_943331415.1. Taxonomy (GTDB): domain Bacteria; phylum Actinomycetota; class Actinomycetes; order Mycobacteriales; family Mycobacteriaceae; genus Mycobacterium. Next base: position 1,915 of record CALQLM010000085.1, on the reverse strand, counting down.
CATAGGAATCCAACACATCGCCCACCGCAGCGTCGAAGAGTTGTTCCTTGCTGTCGAAGTGGTTGTAGAACGAACCCATGCCCACATCGGCAGCCTTGGTGATCTCGAGCACCGGGACGTTGAGTCGGCCCTCGGCGATCAGCACCTGAGCCGCTCGGACCAGGGCCATCCGGGTGCGGTGTTTGCGGCGTTCGAGCCGATTGATCGGCACATCCGACTCATCCGGCTCAGCACTCACCGGATGATTCTAACAAGACTGATCACTTCTGATGATTTCCTCAAATGGGCTTGACGAGCACCTATCACGCATGTGACGATTTCGTCAGTTGCAGAGGAGTCGGGATGAGCGCGCCGCGCCAACACACCGTGGTCATCGTCGGGGCGGGCCCGACCGGGATCGCGGGTGCCACCCTGCTCGCTCAGTACGGTATCGCCACCCTGGTGCTTGACCGCTGGGACGGTGTCTATCCGCAACCCCGCGCCGTGCATCTCGACGATGAGGTGTTCCGCATCGTCAACCGGCTCGGAATCGGTGCGGAATTCGCCGGCATCTCCAGACCCGCACTCGGACTGCGATTGCTCGACCCGCAGCTGAAGGTCCTCTCCGAATTTCGCCGCGACCCCGCGCAGAGTCGCAATGGTTATCCGCAGGCCAATATGTTCGACCAGCCCGAGTTCGAAGCCCTGTTACGCGCAAACCTGTTGCGCTATCCCCTTGTCACCCTGCGCGGCAATGCCGAGGTCACCGATATCGACGAGCTCAGCGGCGGCCGAAGCCGGATCACATTCACCGATCGTGGCGACGGTAGCCGCCATATCGTCGATACCGACTATCTGCTCGGCTGCGACGGCGCCAATAGCCTGGTGCGTCGCCGGATCGGTGCAGCCATGACTGATCTGCGCTTCGAGCAACGCTGGCTGGTGATCGACGTCGCCTCATCCGTCGACCTCGATCAGTGGGAGGGCGTGCATCAGGTCTGCAACACCCGACGGGCGGGAACCTTCATGCAGATCGGCGATGTTCGCTACCGCTGGGAGTTCCGCTTACTGCCGGGTGAGACCGCCGACGATTTCTCCACCGTGGCGGCGCTGCGGCCGTTGATCGCACCGTGGACCACACATGCCGATGACAGCCAACTCGAGATCATTCGTGTCGCCGAGTACACCTTCCGGGCCCAGATTGCCGATATCTGGCGACGCGGCAATACGTTCCTGCTGGGCGATGCCGCCCATCTGACACCACCCTTCGTCGGACAGGGCATGGGGGCGGGCCTGCGCGACGCCACGAATCTGTCCTGGAAGCTCGCCGGCGTGCTCACCGGCACCTTGAGTCCGAGCGTGTTGGACACCTACCAACAGGAACGAAAGCCACACGCCCGCAGGCTGATCGACCTGGCTCTGACAGTCGGGCGGGCGATGACATCCGGCGGTCGGTTCGGTGATCTGGTGCGGCGCACCGTGGTGCCGCGACTGCACCTGCTGCCCGGTATGCGCGACAAGGTGCTGGATTCCACCACACCTCCGTTGCCCCGTTCGGCACTCGTCTACAAAACCCGCGCACCACGGCAACTGGCCGGCACACTCTGTCCGAATGCGGTGATTGGCATTGGGCAGCGGCTCGATTCGATTCTCGGCACCGGTTTTGCCGTCGTCTGCGCTCACCCGCTGACACCCGGGGAGCAGACGGCCATCACCGACCGTGGCGCCGTGGTCCACATCGCGGAGTCCGGCGGCGAACTGGCGGCATGGATGGCGAGCGGGAACGCCCGTGCCGCACTCATCAGACCCGACCGCACCGTGATGCGAGCCGGCCGCAACGTCGCCGAGGTGTGCCGTGCGCTTCCGACCGCACTGCCCTGAGATCAGTCCGTCGCGAAGTCCGCCTCCGCGTCCCGTTGCAGGTTGACGTAGGCAT
>CALQLM010000084.1 GCA_943331415.1 Bifidobacterium breve | reverse complement strand
TGTGGGCGGGATCGATCTTCTCGTCGACCACACCGATCTCGATCGCGGCGTCGACCCCGCCGGCGATGCGCTCATGCTCCTCGGCCAGTTCCTCGTGCAGGGCCTCACGCTCGTGATCGGGTGCCGCAGCGAGCTTGCGCTTATGCAGGATGCCCACTGCCGCCTTGGCGCCCATGACAGCCACCTCGGCATCCGGCCACGCGAATACCTTCGTCGCGCCGAGTGATCGGGAGTTCATCGCGATATAGGCACCGCCGTAGATCTTGCGGGTCACCAGCGTCACGCGGGGAACCGAGGCCTCGCCGAACGCGTGGAGAAGTTTCGCACCGCGGCGCACCACACCGCCCCACTCCTGATCCACACCGGGCAGATAACCCGGCACGTCGACGATCACCACCAGTGGGATGCCGAAGGCATCGCACAACCGCACGAAACGCGCTGCCTTCTCGGCGCTTTCGGAATTCAGGCAGCCGCCGAGTCGCAGGGGATTATTGGCCAGCACGCCTACCGTCCGTCCCGACAGTCGACCCAGTCCGACCACCATCGACGGTGCCCACTTGGCCTGGAACTCCTCGAACGGTTCGTCAGAGTCCAACAGGGCTTCAACGAGTGGATGTACGTCATAGGCGCGTCGCGCCGAATCCGGTAGCAGGGCGTGCAGGTCGACATCGCCCGCCTCGGCCTTGGCGCGGTCGAAAATGCCCTGCTGGCAGAACAAGCTGACCAGTCGGCGACCACGCGCGTAAGCATCGAGTTCGTCGTCGGCGACGATATGGCACACCCCGGACTTGCGATGGTGGGTATCCGGTCCACCGAGGGAGGCCATGTCGACGTCCTCGCCCGTGACGCTGCGCACCACGTCGGGGCCGGTCACGAAGACCCGACCTTCCGGTGCCATGACGACGACGTCGGTCAGTGCCGGCCCGTACGCGGCACCACCGGCGGCGAAGCCGACCACCAGCGAGATCTGCGGGATATAACCAGAGGCCCGGATCATCGCTTCGAACACTAGGCCCACCGCGTGCAGTGCCTTGACGCCTTCGGCCAAGCGGGCTCCGCCCGAGTGCCAGATACCGACGATGGGGCTCTGCTCCTCGATAGCGAGGTCGTAGGCATTGACGATGTGGCTGCACCCGTCGACGCCCATGGCGCCGCCCATGACGGTCCCGTCAGTGCAGAACGCGATCGTGCGTAACCCGCTGACCGTGCCGGTCGCGGCCAGGATGCCGGATTGGTCCCGCTCATGCAGCAGTTCGATGCTGTCGTCGTCGAAGAAGGCCTTCAGGCGCAGCAATGGGTCGCGCGGGTCCAGCGATTCGCCGACCGCCTCAGGGGCCATGATCGTCATCTATACCTCCTTGTGCGCGTTGGACGTGGTTGGCGTGCCGGTCACTGTTCGCTTTTCAGTACTTCCCGAAAGCGATTGCGACGTTGTGCCCACCGAATCCGAACGAATTGTTGATCGCGTACTGGTAGTTGCCGGACCGTGGTTCCCCGGCGACCACGTCCAAGTCGATCTCCGGATCGAGGTTGAGCAGGTTGCGCGTCGCCGGGATCACGCCTTCGCGCAATGCCATCACGGTCAGGATCGACTCGACCGCTCCCACCGCGCCCACCGAATGGCCCAGCGCCGACTTGGGCGCGTAGACCGCAGGCCGGTGGCCGCCCATCGCGTTGTTGATCGCCCTGCCCTCGGCGACATCGCCGACGTTGGTACCGGTTGCGTGCGCGTTGATGTGGTCGATGTCCTTCGGCTTCAGGCCGGCGAGCTGAATTGCCCGGGTCATCGCCTGGCCGGCCTGCACGCCATCGGGATCAGGCGCGACGATATGGAAGCCGTCGGAGGTGACCGACGCTCCCATGATGCGGGCCAGGATGTTCGCGCCGCGGGCCTTGGCGTGTTCCTCGGTCTCGATGACCATCAACGCGGCGGCCTCACCGAACACGAAGCCATTACGGTCCCTGTCGAAGGGGCGGCACGCTCCGGCGGGATCGTCGTTGGTGTTGGACAAAACGATGCGCATCTGAGAGAAGGCGGCGATCGGCACCGCCTCGATCTTGGTCTCGACGCCACCGCACACCGCGATGTCGGCCTCGCCGTAGACGATGTTGCGCCATGCGTTGGCGATCGCCTCCGAACCCGACGCGCAGGCTGATACCGGTGTACACACGCCGGCTTTGGCATGCAGTTCGAGTCCGACCACGGCGGCCGGGCCGTTGGGCATGAACATCTGCACCACCAACGGTGAGACGGCTCGCAACCCTCTGGACCGCATGCCGTCGTAGGCGAACAGCAATTCCTCGGAGGAACCCATGCCGGTGCCAATGGAAATCATCAACCGTCGGGTATCGACGTCGGGCGAACCAGCGTTCTGCCAGACCCGCCTGCCGAGCACCGTTGACATCTTCTGCAGGTATGACAGCCGGCGCTTCTCCACCCGCCCCAGGTCGGCCTCGAAATCCTCCAGCAGGTGTCCGCCGATTCTCACCGGCAGCTCGTACTCTTCGACGAACGGATCGTCGAGAGTTCGGATTCCACTCTGTCCGTCGAGCAGCTTCTTCCAGGTGTTCTCGGCGTCGACAGCCAGCGCGGTCGTCATGGCAATGCCCGTCACGACCACGTCGGGTAGACCGTTGCCCGTTGTCAGCGGTGCCATATGCCCCGGCGTCTCCCCTTCTCGATAGTGCCCGGCGGTCTCAGTAGCGCCCGAAGGCGATAGCCACGTTGTGTCCGCCGAATCCGAATGAGTTGTTGATCGCGTACTTGTAGTCGCCGTAACGCGGTTCGCCCGCGACGACGTCCAAGTCGATATCCGGATCGGGCGTCTCATAATTCAGCGTTGGCGGAATGACACCGTCACGCAGTGAGAGCACTGTCAGGATCGACTCCAGTGCGCCGACTGCGCCAATCGAGTGGCCCAGCGCCGACTTCGGCGCGTACACCGGTGCATGCTCCACGCCGGCGACCCGGATGGCGGCCGCTTCGGCGATATCGCCGATGGACGTCGACGTGGCGTGGGCGTTGACATGGTTGATATCTGCAGGCGACAGGCCTGCTGTCTCCATGGCCCGCTTCATGGCTTGGCCGGCCCGCAGACCGTCCGAGGCCGGAGCCACCATGTGGAACGCGTCCGAGGTGATGCCGGCACCCAGGAGTCGGGCCAGCGGCTTGGCGCCGCGAGCCTTGGCGTGATCCTCGGTTTCGATGATCATCATCGCGCCGGCCTCGCCGAACACGAATCCGTCGCGGTCGGAATCGAACGGCCGCGATGCGGCCGTCGGATCGTCATTGCGGGTCGACATTGCGCGCATCATCGAGAACGCCGCGATCGGCAGCGCCTCGATTGTGCCCTCGACGCCTCCACAGACCACCATGTCGGCGTCACCCATGACGATGTGTCGCCACGCATGAGCGATGGCCTCCGAACCCGATGAACAGGCCGACACCGGGGTGACGACCCCGGCGCGCGCCCCGAGTTCGAGGCCGACGACCGCGGCCGCACCATTGGGCATGATCATCTGAACAGCGAGCGGCGACACCTTGCGGATCCCGCCCTCGTTCATCAGGTCGTAGGTCTCGACGATCTTCTCGCCGCCTCCAAGCCCGGTACCGATGACGACGGCCAGGCGGTCCAGGTCGACATCCGGGTTTCCGGCGGCTTCCCACATCCTGCGACCGAGGTACTTCGACATCCGCTGGACATACGACATCCGTCGCATGTCCAGCCGGTCCATGTGGTCGTCGATCGGATCCACGAGGTGCCCGCCGATCCGCACCGGCAGGTCCCACTTGGTGACGAAGTCGTCCTCGAGGACCCGGATACCGCTCTCGCCAGCCAACAGGGCCTTCCACGTGCTGTCGATGTCAGCACCGAGCGCCGTGGTCGCCTCGACGGCGGTCACCACGACGTTGGGGAATCCGCCGTTAGCAGTGGAAGGCTTGGTCACTTGTCTGTACCGAACTTATCGCGCAAAGCGGCCGCGGCCTCGGGGTTCTCCTGCTCGAGCTTCTGGATGTAGGCGACAACGTCACCAACGGTGCGCAGGCCGGCCAGATCCTCATCGGGGATCTTCACGCCGTACTTGTCCTCGGTCTGAACCGCGATCTCCACCATCGACAGCGAGTCGATGTCGAGGTCGTCGACGAACGACTTCTCCATGGTGACCTCGGATGGCTCGATACCGGTCACCTCTTCGATGATCTCGGCGAGACCGGCGATGATTTCATCCTGCGTGGCGGCCACAGTGTGGCTCCCTTCGTATGTCGTAGTGCGGGGTAATCAGTTGTGTTACTGGGTAAATCTGTGGTGGTCGTGCTGTTGTGCGGTTGTTCTGGTCGGTGCCGACGGGTCAGAGCCCGGACAGTCCGTCCAGATCTGCGGGTGTCTTGACGGCGTGCGTCGCGACGCCCCGAAGTTCTCTTTTGGCGATGCCGGTGAGCGCGCCCGCGGGCGGGAACTCGATGATCGCTACCGTGTTGAGTCCGCGCAGGGTGTCGTTGCACAGGTCCCAGCGCACCGGACGTGTCATCTGCGCGACGAGTTTGTCCATGGCGTCGGCGGCTGAGGTGACCGGCCGACCGTCGAAGTTAGACAGCAGCGTGGTTGTCGGCTCAGTCGTGGTGACGTCAGCGGCTGCGGCGGCATAGCCGTCCAGCGCCGAGGCCATGTAGTGAGTGTGGAATGCCCCGGCGGTGGCCAGCTGGCGGATCCGCGCCTTGGCGGGCGGATCTTCGGCCAGCTTCTCCAGGGCGGTAATCGAACCGGCGGCGACGATCTGTCCGGCGGCATTGCGATTGGCGGGGATCAACTCGAGGGCCTCGAGCCGAGCAAGCACCTCGTCCTCCTCGCCGCCCAGCACAGCGGACATCCCGGTGGGTTCTGCGGCGCAGGCCTTGGCCATCTCGGCCCCGCGCACTGCGGCGAGTTTGACGGCGTCGTCCCCGGAGATGATGCCCGCGATGGCGTAGGCCGCGATCTCACCCACGGAATGTCCGGCGATGACGACGTCGGCAGTAGCCGGAAGACCTCGCTCGGCGAGCGCGGCATGGGCCAGCAGGGTGGTCGCGACGACCAGGGGTTGGGTGATCGCGGTGTCGGTGATCTCGTCAGCGGTCGCGGTGGTGCCCAGTCGGGCCAGATCCAGCCCACTGATCTGCGACCAGCGGTCGATGCGATCGCCGGCACCGGGGAGATTCAGCCACTCGGCAAGCATGCCGGGAGTCTGGGAGCCCTGTCCGGGCGCTAGCAGCGCGATCACATCTCTAAGAGAACACTGTGATTGGTGATTTGCAGGGTGTAAAGGATTATGAACCTTGTCTTAGGTTTTTGTGGGATACCTACAAATCACCGCTCTGATGCGATGCGTTCGATACCTTCCTGCGATTTATCCCTCGTCGCCCCAGGGCCGACCCGACCCGACAAGGGGTGGAGTGAGCTGTGTCACCCAGCCGTTTGCTCTGGTCTGGGGGGCGGCTTGCGCCGGGGTGGGGTAGTCGAGTCGGCCGACCGTGGTGGCAACCCTCAGGATGTAGGCATCTCGGGGCACGGTGGGATCGCGTCCGGTGAAGTCGGCGATCCGCTTGAGGCGGTAGCGCACCGTGTTTGGATGAACGAACAGTTTCCGCGCGCAGGCCTCAATGGCCCCGCCGCTGTCGAGGTAGGCGTCGAGTGTCTCCGAAAGTACCGGACCCGCGTCGGCCAGCGGTCGCATGATCTCGTTGTGCAGGGCCGCGACCGCTGACGCATCGCCCATCAATGCACGCTCGGGCAACAGTTCGCGGGCGGGTACCGGCCTCGGCGCCCCACTCCAGCCGGCAACGGCATTCATACCCCAAATGGCCTCTCCCGCGCTGTGATACGCCGCCGTCAGCATCGGGGCAGTGGGTCCGATCACGACTGGTCCCTGGGAAAAAGCGGTCAGCAGATCGTTGAAGAATCGGTCGGTCGGTGTCAGCCGACCAGAGATGATCGCGATGAGCCAGGTGCCGTGCACATCGGCCAGCGCCGCGCGGTCGTGCCGTTGGGCGATCTCCCGGATGTCCTCACCGGCAAGGTCTTCGCGCCCGATTGGGGGCGTGCCGACCACCACGGTCGTGGGCGCGGTGGTGTCCCAGTTCAGTGCGGCTGCACGGGAAAGCAACTCCGGACCGGTATCACCGCGGACCACCGCATCCACCACGCTGGCCTC
>CALQLM010000083.1 GCA_943331415.1 Bifidobacterium breve | reverse complement strand
TGCGCCGCAAAGTCGAACTGGTTGTCTTCGAACAGATCACCGAGGATATGACGCGCTGACGGTACGCATCGTGCCGTGCATGCCGTTCATCGGATGCACGCGGCCCAATATCGACTTGGCCACCTTGCACACGACGGTGTAGTTGGTGTCCACGACATTGGCGATTGGAGTCAATGCCGTCTGCGAAACCAGTTGGTAGGCGTCGATTACCGACTGTCCGGTCAGTTCGGCTACCCACAGCACCATCTGCTGATGGGCAATACGGAAGGCATCCTCCAGTGGCCGGGCCGAGCCTGTCGTCATGATGAACTCATCACTTTCCAGCCGTGGCCACGCGGTGGGTATGCCGCGAATCAGGTCGAGAACCACGGTCGTATCCATCGCACATTCCACGGCAACTCCACAGGTCTCGCCCTCACCCTGACGGGCATGGCCATCACCGAGGCTGAACATGGCACCTTCGACATTGACGCCCAAGTAACACGTCACGCCGGCGCGCATCTCCGGTGTGTCCATATTGCCGCCCCAATCCCCCGGAGTCAGGGAGGACCGCACCTCACCGAGAGCGGGTGCCACACCCACGGTGCCGTGCATCGGATCCAATGGCAACGCCGCAGTGAAGTCGGTGTCGGCAGCGGCGTATCGGACCACTGAGTCGGCGCGGTCGATCTCATAGATCCAGGTACGTTCCAGCAGCGACTCATGAAGCATCGCGGTCGTGGGAGTGGCCGTCAGCGACCCGAAGAACGGCACGGTACTGCTCACCCCCCAGGTCTCGCGTGGCTCGATCGAGATGAAATGCACCGCGAGGGTGTCCCCGGGCATCGCACCGTCGACATAGAACGGCCCGGACTGCGGATTGAGCATCCGCGGATCGCATACCTGACTGGCCATATCCGTGGTGGAGCGCACCCGGCCGCCGAAGCAGTCGAAGGTCCAGGTGGACAGCACCGTCCCGGGACGCACCGACGCGACAGGTGCCACGCCGCCGAACGTGTAGGTGTACGTCGCGGGATCGGCGTCGGCGTCCGGTTCCCATCTCAGGTGATCGGTCATATCGATCAGATGCGTTCGTGCGCCTCCGCGACGGTGCTTCGGCCAATCTCCGCGTAGAGATCCGGTGCCTTGGCCCGCACAACGAGTGCATAGACGACACCGATGACGAGGATGCCGACGACGTAATACGGCATCAGCTGGAATACCTGGCTGTCGGCCGCCAGTCCAGCGGCAAAGTTGCGATTGGACCAGAGCAGATAGAGCGCGTACATCATGCCGGCCGCGCCGATGATCGGGGCGATCAGCGACATGATGACGTTGCCCTTGTGGACCTTCTTGACCCAGAAGTACCAGATGACCGCGAAGCACGTGATGGTCTGCACGATCAGCACCATCGCGGTGCCGATGAGCGCCAGCAGCCCATAGACATTCACGTAGGGAATCAGATCTGGTGTCGCTACCGGAACTTCATTGTCGTCGGGGACGTACACATTGGTGAAGAACGCGAACAGGGTCAGCAATACGATGGTGATCACGGTCTGCACCAACGATGCGATGGCGGGAGAGCCATGCTTGGCGTTGATCGCACCGAGAGTGTTTCTGACCGCCGGTGTCATGCTCTCGCGGCCCATCGCGTAGATGTAGCGGCTTGCGGCATTGTGGAACGCCATCGCGCAGGCGAAAGAGCCGAGGACAACCAGCAGCTTGTAGACGTTCTCCAGTAGTCCACCCAGGTTTGCGTTGACGAGGTTGAGCCACAGGTCGATCGGTGTCGCGCCCGCAGACACCGTGACGGCCTGGTTGAAACCGTTGCCGACGACCACCATCCACGACATGAAGGTGTAAAACAGACCAAGGCCAACTACGGCAATGATCGTGGCCAACGGGACATTGCGCTTGGGGTTCTTGGACTCCTCGCCATACACCGCCGTGGTCTCGTAACCGATCCACGACCAGAAGGCGAAGAAGATACCGATGGCGGCGATACCCGCCGTGACACCGCTGCCGAAGGCGTTCTCCGGAAGATTGCCGAATCCCGCTGCCGGGTTCACGGTCTTGCCCGGCGCGAAGCCATCCGGGCCACCCTTGAAGAGCACCGAAACACCCAGCGCGAAGAGCAGCAGAACCTCGGCCACCAGGGTGACACCCAGCAGGCCGGCGGCCAGAGTGATCGAGTAGTAAGTCAGCAGCGCGATCACAACGGCAGCGATGACCCCGATGATCAGCCAGTGGACTTTCACCCCGAGGGGGTCGAAGACATATTGGGCGGCGAAATAGGCGAAGCCGCCTATCAGTGATCCCTCGAAAATGATGTAGGCGACAGTGGCGAGCAGTCCGGACGCCATGCCCCAGATCTGGCCCAGACCTTGGGAGATGAAGCCGTAGAACGCCCCGGCCGTCGTGACGTGACGAGCCATCGCGATGAAGCCGAGGGTGAAGATGGTCAATACGATCGTGGCGAAAAGGTATCCGCCGGAGACGGCGATGCCGTTGCCGTAGCCGACGGCGATCGGGACATTGAAACTCATCGCGGTGATAGGTGCCGCGTTGGCCACCGCCATGAAGAGCACACCGAACAACCCGACGGCACCGGCCTTCAACTTTGCGCCGTCGCTTCCGGTCGGCCGATGATCGCCGGGTACCGCGATCGGATCGTCCTCGAGACTGCTGCTCATTCAAACCTCCTGAAGGATTAACCTGCCTGCGGCGATCCAAGCACTCTTAGACGTTCCTGTCGCGTTGATCGTCAACTATGGCGGCCAAGTTGGCAGGAGATGGCGGGCCCGCGCTCCCCGGCCTCCGAAATCCGGCAACCGTCCGGGGCGTTAACGACCCTAAGTCGCGCGAAGAATGACCAGCGAGTTGTCGATTTTCTTGAATGAGTTGAACGTCTCCGCGGGGACGCCGAAGATCGCAGACAACACCCGGGGCGGAATCCTGCTCAAGGATTCGCCGAGGCCGATGTTGTCTTTATCCTCAGGCGCACTGGTGTTCTGGATGATCACGATCTTCATCTCCGCCGCGCCGCGGTTCTCGAAGTAGTGAAAGGACCCTTGGGGTGCGAACACCACGTCGCCGACGTTCTGGTCGAAGCTCTCATGGTTGCCATTACCGTCGATCACGACCCAGGCCGCGACTCCGCTGGTGACGATATTGAGTTCCCAGGCACTCGGGTGCCAGTGCGGTTCGCGGATACCACCGGGCTGCAGTGTGAGCAGCACGATGCTGGCTTCTTGGCCCTTGAGGATCGGGAAGTTGTCGCCGGAGGCTTGTGTGAACGATCCCCCGTCGTGAACGGTGGGAGTCTGGGCTCCGAGCCGGAACACATGGGATTGGGTGGTGATTGTCTCGGCCGGAATGCGCGGATCGCCGAAGCGTGCCGCATCGTCGGCGAGGGTCGACTCCGTGCCGGTGCGGTAGGTCGAGGGGTTGCCGACGAGAAGGCGGTCGACACCTGCTCCGGCCGCAGCCGCGGCACCGACAACACCCGCTCCGCCCAATACCTTGCGTCGATTGATCGACATGAGTGGATGTGTCCTCTCGCCTAGGTTGACCGCAGGATGACGACGGAGTCGTCGATCTTCTTCAACGAGCTGAAGGTTTCGGTGGGAACACCGAAGATGGCGGACAAGACCCGCGGTGGAATCTTGCTCAGAGACTGGCCGATGCCAATGTTGTCTTTATCCTCAGGCGCACTGGTGTTCTGAATGATCAGCACGTTGAGGTCGTCGGTGCCGCGATTCTCGAAGTAGTGAAACGTACCCTGCGGTGCGAAAACGACATCGTCGACCTGGGCCTCGAAACTCTCGTTGTTTCCGTTGCCATCGATCAGCACCCAGGTGGCGACACCGCTGGTAACCAGATTGATCTCCCAGGCGCTGGGATGCCAGTGCGGCTCACGGATCCCTCCGGGCTGCAACGTGATCAGCTGAATGCTGGCCTCCTGGCCCGTGAGGATCGGGAAATTACCCTCGTGCGCCTGTTGCAACGACCCTCCGTCATAGGTGGTGGGAGCCAGCGCGCTGAGATGAAAGAGGTGCGATTCAGAGGTGATCGTCTCGGCCGGTATCCGGGGATCGCCAAAACGTGCCGCATCATCGGTCATGGGCGCTTCCTTTCGGTTTTCCGGGCGGTGTCCGCCGCGGTCGGCAACCGTTCCTCCACGCGGTCGAATATCGCCGCGCCGAGGGTGAAAGGGAGTCTGTCACCCCCGGCGATGGGTTCGGAGTCTTTCGACCCTAGCCAGGGCAATCACCGCGACATCGAATGGTCGATGGATGTACGTAGGGCAGATGAACAGGAAGGCTCACCCGCGATGAAATCGACTGATGTCTCGGCTCGGATCGGACTTCTGCTGGGCGGTATCGCGATCATTGGTATGACCGCCATGACCGCAGGCTGTAGCAAGGACAAAGACAAGCCGGCGGAGACGACGTCACCGACGCCGAATTCCAGCGCCCCAGCCCCGTCCTCTCCAGCCCCGTCCTCTCCAGCCCCGTCCTCTCAAGCGCCTGTCTCCCCCACCGAGAAGGCGCCCACCCTGACTCCGGGCGGCCCGAACTCGTTCACGCCCTCGGTCCTAGCGCCCCCGGCGCCGACCGCACTGCCCGGAAACGTCATCACCGGCGGGGAGTAGGCCGGGCGGGAACATGACGGGCTGGGACATGACGGGCTGGGACATGATCGGGCCGGGACGTGACCTGCCCGGGTTGCGAGGCCCTGATGTACCGCATGAGCGTGGCACCCTCGGTGCCGTAGATCCCGCGGTCGTCACCCTGTAAGACCCAGTTGTGTTGCTGTTCGGCGCGTGCAGCAATCTGGGCGCAGTGCGCGTCATAGGCCGCACGTGCGGCACGGTTGGCCCGCACAATGGCACGTCCGAGATAGAAAACGCCGACCATCGCCACACCGGCGACGATCCACCAGAAGAACTTGATGATGAGTGCGATGACGACGAGGAGCGCGAAACCTGCGCCCGAGCCGTCATTCGATTTAGCTTTGCGCGCCATTGCGGCCGCCTGTTGTCCCCACGCTCGTCACGCTATCGAGCAGGGGTGACAGATTCGGCCGAGCTCAGTCCTCGGTCCAGAGGCAGTGGCCCGACAGCTGGGCATAGAACAGCTGCGGCAGCATCTCCACCGACAGCGGCTGGCCCGGGTCGCCCTGGAAGACCTTCGGTGACGACAGCACACCGGCCTCGACCACCGTCTCCTGTTGGACGCGGCACACCGTCTCGGGATCCTGCGGGGTGGCGGTCCAGCGCCCCGAGGACAGATTCGGATTGCGCATGCCCTGGCCGTGCAGGGTGATCGCCGGTCCATAACTGAGCCAGGTGCTGTTCGGCTCGAACGGCACCGGCGCCGCCCGCCACACATAGCGCGCGAAGATCTCCTCCTGGCAGATCACGTAGGTCTGCTCGTCGGGCAGCAGGGTCATGGCGCCCTTGAGATCAGCTGAGCACGGCGCCTCTAACTCGGGTGTCATGGCATCGGCCTGGACGACGTCGGCCCGGGCGACACCGGGCACCAATACGGTGCCCACGGCAACGACGACAGCCGAGACACGTATGCGGCTCCACGTCATCCCAAACTCCCCAACTGTCACGCCAACCTCGTGTGTAACACACGATACGTCGTGATGGTCACGCTGAACAACCGGAAATCGTCCCGGCGCGAGGCGCAGACCTAGGCGTAGAGCTTGTCGATACTGTCGTGGAAGTTGTCCACAACAGACTTGCGCTTGAGTTTGAGGCTGGGCGTCAGATCCCCCGCCTCGACCGTCAACTCACGGTCGATGATCGAGAACTTCTTGACTTGTTCCCACCGGTTGAGGTGCTTGTTGAGCGTTTCGACGTAACCGCCGACCATCTCCCGCGTCTTCTCATCCCGAGCGATCTCACCGAACGATTTGCCGGCCAGACCGTTGTCGGCGGCCCATTCCTGAATCGCCTCGGCCTCCAGGCTGACCAGCGCGACGCAGTACGGCTTGCCCTCGCCGTAGATGATGATCTCGCTGGCGTAGGGGCAGACCGCCTTGAAGTTCGCCGAAATCGCCGACGGGGCGACGTACTTGCCCTGCGAGGTCTTGAACATGTCCTTTTTACGATCGGTGATCCGCAGGAAGCCCTCGGCGTCAAGCTCACCGATGTCACCGGTGTGGAACCAGCCCTCGGCGTCAATCGCCTCGGCGGTGGCCTCCGGCAGGTCGTGATA
>CALQLM010000082.1 GCA_943331415.1 Bifidobacterium breve | reverse complement strand
TCACTCGTCGTGGCCCGACGCCCCCGCTCAGCGGATGACACTCAGCAGTCCGGCCCGCAGCGATTACTGGCGCTGGTGCGTTCCTCGGTACCGCCCATCCACCGCGGTGGCCTGCCCTTCATCTCAGCGGGACTGGCGGTGGCAGCACTCGGTCGCAACAACCGCTGGGCGCGACGAGCCGGTCTGGCGGCAGCGGGTGCCAACGCGATGTTCTTCCGTCATCCACACCGGACGCCCCCTACCGCCGCCGGGGTCGTTGTCGCCCCCGCCGACGGACTGGTGTGCCTGGTCGACACCGCGCCGCCGCCGCCCGAAGTCGGCTTGGGATCGCAGCCGGTCACCCGAATAAGCATCTTCCTGTCCCTTCTGGACGCTCATGTGCAGCGCGTTCCGGTCGGCGGCGAGGTATTCGCGGTGGCCCACCGCCCCGGGCGATTCCATTCCGCAGAATTGCCGGCCGCCAGTGCGGAAAATGAACGCAACAGCGTCGCGATCCGCACGCCGAAAGGACAGAACGTGGTGGTGGTACAGATCGCCGGGCTGCTCGCCCGGCGCATCGTCTGCGATCTGCACGTCGGAGATACCGTTGCCATCGGTGACACCTACGGGCTGATCCGATATGGCTCGCGGCTGGATACCTACCTGCCCGCAGGTTCGGAAGTGCTCATCGAGTCGGGACAGCGGGCCCTGGCCGGCGAGACGGTGCTGGCCCGGCTGCCGTGATCAAACCCCGCATGCAACCCAGTCGTGGGCTTCGCATTCTGCCCAGTGCCACCACGGTGTTGGCGATCTGTGCCGGTCTGACGTCGATCAAGTTCGCCTTAGACGGACGCCCCCACATCGCGCTGGCCCTGATCGGCGCAGCCGCGGTGCTCGACGGTATCGACGGCGGCATCGCCCGCGCTCTGCATGCCCAGTCTCCGATGGGTGCTGAAATCGACTCGCTGGCTGACGCGGTCAACTTCGGTGTCGCGCCGGCCCTCGTCGTCTATATCTCGCTGCTGCCGACATCACCGATCGGCTGGATCTTCGTTCTCCTCTACGCAGTGTGCATCGTGCTTCGCCTGGCCCGGTTCAACACACTGCTCGACGACGACACCCGGCCGGGCTACACCCGCGAATACTTCGTCGGCATGCCCGCGCCGTGCGGCGCGGTCGGCTCGATCGGTCCACTGGCAGCGATGCTCCAATTCGGCCAGGGTTGGTGGACGTCCCCGTGGTTCGTCTGCGTGTGGCTGGCGGCCAACTCTGCACTCCTGGTGAGCCGGGTTCCCACCCTGGCCCTCAAAGCCATCTCAGTTCCCGCCAATGCGGCACCATTCCTACTCATCGCCGTCGCGCTGATGGCCGCGGGCCTGTTGCTGTTCCCGTATGTCCTGGTTCTGCTGATCATCGGCGGCTATCTGCTCATCATCCCGTTCACGATCCGCAGCCAGCGTTGGGCCGCCGCACACCCTGAGGCGTGGGAGGACAAACCCCGGCAACGGCGTGCCGCCCGACGTGCGGCGCGCAATGCTGCCAATCCCAATCGCCGATCAACGGCCCGACTGGGCCTGCGTAAACCAGGAGGCTGAACCGGTGTCCGACGCGTCCGAGCTGATGACCGCGAGCCAAGGGCCCAGGTCGAGTCTGACACTCACCGCACGGCTCAACACCGCCGCACTCGACTCCCGCCGCGGTGTCGTTCGCCTACATCCGGAAGTCATTGCGGCCCTGGGTATTCGTGAGTGGGACGCGGTCGCACTGATGGGATCTCGAACCACAGCCGCCGTTGCCGGCATCGCCCCGGCCGGGACGCCGACCGGTACCGCACTGCTCGACGATGTCACTCTGTCCAACGCCGGCCTGCGCGAGGACGCCGGTGTGCTGGTGGCGCCGGTCACCGTCTACGGCGCGCGTTCGATAACCCTGAGCGGTTCGGCACTGGCCACCCAATCGGTGTCGTCGACCACGTTGCGTCAGGCACTACTGGGCAAGGTGCTCACCGTCGGCGACACCGTCTCGTTGCTACCACGCGACCTCGGCCCGGGCACGTCGACCTCGGAGGCGAGTTCGGCACTGACTGCAGCGGTGGGGATCACCTGGACATCGGAATTACTCACCGTCACCGGAACCGATCCGGCCGGACCGGTCTCGGTGCAACCGAACTCCTCGGTCACCTGGGGCGACGGGGCCGCCGTGACCACCGGTGCCACAGTTGAGATCAGTCCGCCGACGCAGTGGCCCGAGGAACCACCCGTGAGTATCGACGACCTCAAGGGCCAACACATCCAGGCCGGCCGACTCACCGAGTGGCTCAAGCTCGCCCTCGATGAGCCCGCCCTGCTGGAAAAGCTGGGCGCCAAGCCCAATCTGGGCGTGCTGGTGACCGGACCGGCAGGAGTCGGCAAGGCCCGTCTGGTGCGCGCCGTCTGCGCGGGCCGACGCCTTGTCGATCTCGACGGCCCGGACACGGGCGCGCTGGCGGCGACCGAGCGCCATCAGGCCGTCGCGCGGGCCGTGGCCGACGTGACAGCGGGCGGCGGCGTCCTGCTCATCACCGATATCGACGCACTGCTGCCCGAACCGCCGGAGCCGGTCTCCACCATGATCCTCAGCGAGCTGAAAAAGGCGGTCGCGGTACCGGGAGTTGCACTGATCGCCACGTCGCAGGCACCGGATGTCGTTGATCCGCGACTGCGGGCACCGGAGCTGTGCGACCGCGAACTTGGCTTGAGCCTTCCCGATGGCGCCACCCGTAAGGCACTGCTGGAAGTACTGCTCCGCAACGTCCCGGCAGAAGAACTCGCATTAGACGCCATCGCGGACCGCACACCCGGCTTCGTGCGAGCGGATCTCGCCGCTCTGGTGCGCGAGGCGGCGCTGCGGGCCGCAGCGCGTGCCAGCGACGACGGTAAGCCGCCGGCGCTGACCCAGGACGATTTCACCGGTGCGCTGACCGTCATCCGGCCGTTGTCGCGGTCGAATACCGAAGAGGTCGCCGTCGGCTCGGTCACTCTCGACGATGTCGGCGACATGATTGAAACGAAGCAGGCGCTCACCGAGGCCGTGCTGTGGCCGCTGCAACATCCGGATACCTTCGCCCGGCTCGGCGTCGACCCACCACGTGGTGTGCTGCTCTACGGCCCACCCGGCTGCGGTAAGACCTTCGTGGTGCGGGCGCTGGCCAGTTCCGGGCGCCTGAGCGTTCATGCCGTCAAAGGTGCCGAACTGATGGACAAGTGGGTGGGTTCGTCAGAGAAGGCCGTACGCGAATTATTCCGCCGGGCAAGGGATTCGGCGCCATCGCTGATCTTCCTCGACGAGGTGGACGCACTGGCGCCACGACGCGGACAGAGCTTCGACTCCGGTGTGACCGATCGGGTGGTGGCAGCCCTGCTGACCGAACTGGACGGTGTCGAGCCGCTGCGCGATGTGGTCGTGCTCGGAGCCACCAACCGGCCGGATCTCATTGATCCAGCCCTGCTGCGTCCGGGCCGGATGGAGAAGTTGGTATTCGTTGAGCCGCCCGATGCCGAGGCACGGCGGGAGATCCTGAAATCAGCAGCCAAGTCGGTTCCGCTGAGCAAGGAGGTGGACCTCGGCGCACTCGCCGCGGATCTGGACGGTTACAGCGCGGCCGACTGTGTGGCGCTTCTCCGCGAAGCGGCCCTGACGGCCATGCGCCGCTCCATTGACGCCGCCGACGTCACCGCGGCAGATGTCGCCACCGCCCGCGAAAACATCCGGCCATCCCTGGATCCGGTTCAGGTCGAATCCTTACGTGCATTCGCGGGCGAGCACTAAAGACCCGTACCCGTCACTCCTCGGACAGCTGGAAATCAACCATCGCCGTGACCGTCTCGATCGCATCGGTGAGCGCATCCACCCGTGCGGCCAGCGTCGGCGCCGCCAATACGGCGTAGCGATCGGCCTGGCCCATCGGTACCCGGGCGGCCAGGGCGTAGATATGCAGCGAGGGATCGTCGGCGATATCGGCGTCAACGGCGAGCGCATCGGAGCGCAGTCGGCCACCCCGGGCGGCAATGATCCGCCCGAAAAGTCCGAGGATGCCGTCCACCACCTCACCGATCCGCTCCGCGGTGACCGGCGGGCCGGGCTCGTCGGGCCACGCCTGGACGACGGCCCTGGGGTAGGGATCGTCCGGCAGCCATTCCACGACCCGAATTCGCTCCCCCACCGATGCCAGCAATTGGTACTGGCCCATACCAAGGTCGGCATACTCGGAGATGTGTGCCAGCGCACCGATTTCGCTTCGGACGTCTCCGCCCCCGACCTCAAGACCCTGACTGATCAACACCACGCCGAATGCCGGATCAGGCATCGCCATACAGTCCTCAACCAACCTGGCGTACCTGGGTTCAAAGATGTTCAGCGGCAACGTCTCTCCGGGCAACAGCGCCGACTGCAAAGGGAACATAGGCGTCATCGCGCTACCTGATGCCGCCGGTGACGACATCCTTGACCGGCGCACCGGGAGCGGCGAAGGTGCATAGGGCCGCCGCTACGCCGACCCAGAGATCCGGGTTGGACGCGACTAATTTGTTGCCGCCCTCGGCGATCGCCGCGATCACCTCGCGCCGGGCCGTGGGGCTCATACTCGAATAGTCACGGCACGTAGTAGCAAGCAGAGCAGCGCCCGGGGCGGCCACCGGTGTGCCGGCGATCCCCCTGCTGCAGCCACCCGAGGCCAGCACGAGGAGCACGGCCAGCAGGGTCATGGTTGCGCGTCGATACCAAGTCATGGGCAGGTCCTAGGTAGCCGGTTCGCGGACGTCCAACTCGCCGACGAGTGCATCAACCACCGCGCGCAGATCGCCGTTGTGCTGCTCAGCAACGCGGCGCTGTCGCTGATACGACGCACCTCGACGCGGGATCTCCGCCACAGCAGCCAGTTCGTCAGCGCAGTGCAGAGATGCGGCCACCGGTTGAAGCCGGGTCAGCAGATCATCGAGATCCTCGGTCACCAGTCGCTCATTGCTGTCAGCGTCGAGAATGATGATCGCATCCAGTCCGTAACGGGCAGCGCGCCACTTAGTCTCCTGAACATGCCACGGTGGCATCACCGGCAGGTGCTCACCGGCATCCAACCGGCGATCCAGATCCACGATCAGACAGTGGGTCAACGCCACCAGCGCCGAGAGTTCACGCAAATTGGAAACCCCGTCGAACACCCTCACCTCAACAGTGCCCAGATGCGGCGACGGTCTGATATCCCAACGGATCTCATTGACGTGATCAATGATCCCGGTCTTCTTTTGGTCATGAACGAAACTCTCAAATTCCCGCCAGGACTGAAATTGGAAAGGCAGGCCGGCCGTTGGCAGCTGCTGAAACATCATCGCGCGATTACTGGCGTAGCCGGTGTCTTCACCCGACCAGAACGGCGAGGACGCCGACAGAGCCAGCAGATGCGGGTACTGATTCAGCAGCGACGAGATGATCGGCATCACCTTGTGCGCGGAGGAGACACCGACGTGAACGTGCACACCCCAGATCAGCATCTGGCGGCCCCACCACTGGGTTCGACTGATCAACTCGGCGTAGCGCGGTCCGTCAGTGAGCTCCTGGGCCGACCACTGCGCGAAGGGGTGCGTTCCGGCGCAAAACAGCTCCATGCTCCGGTCCTCGACAACCGCACGCGTCGACATCAGCGTTGACCGCAAGTCCTCCATGGCCTCACCGACGGTGTCGCAAACACCCGTGACGATTTCAATGGTGTTGCGCAACAACTCTTTATGGACATGAGCATTCTCGCCGATATCGGCGATCACCGCCGCCGCCTCGTTACTCAGATCGCGGCTATCGGCATCAACGAGGGCGAACTCCCACTCGACGCCGAGTGTCGGGCGCGGCGAACCGGCGAAGTCGATCCTAGCCGAGGCCGATGACACCGCAGGCGACCCGTTTGCCGCCATCACCGGTGGCCAGCGTGGTTTCGTCCGGCGGCGGGGCACCGTTGATCTGCTGATAGCGGTCAGCCGGGATGTTGGCGAAGTTATCCGGATTCGCGTGGATGATGATCGCCGTCCCGCCACCGTCCATCAGGTCCGCCTTGTCGAACGCGTTGGTGGTGGTGACCAGCATGGCGCTTCCGTCGCCGCGGACCTGCAGCGAGGCCAGATCACCGGCATGGTTGGGGTGGCCGCCCTGCCCGCCACCCTGCAGGTGCCCGCCGGCCGACAGGAAGTCGCCGGGCGCACCGCCGGTCGGCGCCACCGAGTTG
>CALQLM010000081.1 GCA_943331415.1 Bifidobacterium breve | reverse complement strand
TTCCGCACCGTCGGGGGCGGTGTAGGAACGGTCATCGTTGAGCACCCGGGTGAAGGTGCTGCCGCCCTTGGTCACCGACTCGGCCAGATCGCCCCGGTTGAGTCCGAGCCAGTTGCGGTAGCCGAGCACCTTGTCATCGGCGTCGACGGCGGCCACCGAGTCCTCGAAGTCCATGATCGTGGTGACTGCAGACTCCAACACCACATCCTTGATCCCGGCCGGATCGGTCGATCCGATGTCCGACACCGGGTCGATCTGGATCTCGATATGCAGTCCGTGATTGACCAGCAGCACCGACGTGGGTGCGGCCGGGTCGCCGAGATATCCGGCGAACTGTCCTGGGTCGGCCAGTCCGGTGACATCACCGTCGGCCAGTGCGATCTCAAGTTCACCCTCGGAGACCATAAATCGGGTGGCATCGCAGTACTGACCCGCGCTCAACGGAACGACATCGTCGAGGAACCGCTTCGCGTAGGCGATCACCGTGTCGCCACGCACTCTGTTGTAGCCAGAGCCGGGCTCCGCGCCGCCGTCGGTGCTGATGACGTCGGTGCCGTACAGCGCGTCATAGAGCGAACCCCAGCGCGCGTTCGCCGCATTGAGCGCAAAGCGCGCGTTGAGAATGGGCACCACCAGTTGCGGACCGGCGGTTGAGGTGATTTCGGCATCCACACCCGAGGTCGAGATGGTGAAGTCGGCCGGTTCGGGGACCAGGTATCCGATATCGGTCAGGAACTGCCGGTACTCACCGGCGTCGATCCCGCCGATAACGCGCGCGCGGTGCCACTTGTCGATCTGGGCCTGTAAGTCCGCGCGGCGAGCCAGCAACTCTTCGTTGGGGCCGGCGAGGTCGGCGACCACCTTGTCGACTCCGGCCCAGAAGCTGTCCGGGTCGATACCGGTGCCGGGTATGGCCTCGGTGGTGATGAAGTCGTACAGCGTCCGCGCAACGCGCAGGTTTCCCACTGCGACCCGATCAGTCATGTTTTCCTCCTTAAAGGAAAGTCGACTGATCCTATCGGTGCATCCCGTCGCGGACTGTTCCCACCACATCCTCGACCAGGTCCTCCAACGCCAGCAGTCCGCTGACCGCGTCGTCGGTGCCGGTCAGCAATGCCAGGTGACTGTTGTTCTGGCGCAGCCGCGACAGTGCGTCGGGAAGCGGCGTCGCGGCAGGAAGCCGCGGCAGAAAGCGCACCGCTGAGGCGCTGACCACCGCCCCGGGATGGTCGATGAGGTCGAGCATGTCCTTGATGTGGACGAAACCGATGAACTCACCCGTCCCGTCGACCACCGGGAATCGTGAGTACCCGGTGGCTGCCAGTGCCTCTTCGATATCGGCCACGCGGGGCCCGGATCCGGCCGCCGCGATCGGGACGGAGCGAATCTGCGCCACTGGTACCCCCACATCGCCGGCGACCCGGTTACGGATCTGCAGCGCCCGGGACAGCCGCATGTGCTCCTCGGGATCAAGCAGGCCTTCGGATCGGGACTCCGCGATCATCTCGGCCAACTCCACCATCGACACGGTGTTCTCCAACTCGGTCTTCGGTTCGACACCGAGGGCCCGCACGATCATTCGCGCACACCAGTCGTAGACGGAGATGACCGGGCGAGTCGCTTTGACCCACAGCAGGTACGGCGGCACGAGCAACATCGCCGCCTTCTCCGGTCCGGCCAGCGCGATGTTCTTGGGCACCATCTCACCGAGTAGCACATGCAGAATCACCACGATCGTGATCGCCACGATGAAAGAAACCGTGTGCAGCAGCGCCTCGGAGACACCGAACAATTCGAACAGCGGGCTGAGCAGATGTGCCACGGCCGGTTCGCCGACCCGGCCGAGAACAATCGAGCCCACGGTGATGCCCAACTGGGCACCGGCCAGCATCACCGAGAGGTTCTCGCCCGCGCGGATCACTGTGACTGCGCTTCGTTTACCTTGCTCGGCCAGTGCCTCCAACCGGTCGCGACGAGCTGAGATCAGAGCGAACTCGGCGGCAACGAAGAACGCATTGGCTGCGATCAGCAACACGGTGAGCAGGATCGCGAAGAGATCACCCATCGGGGAAGCCCCCGTTCCCATCGAGTCCGGCGTCATGGCGAGCGGCAACCTTGACCAGGTCGAGGAGATCAATGCGGCGACCATCCATCCGGGCCACCATTGCCCGCCAACGAGGCGGTCGGTCCGGCGGCGCATCGGGGTCGAACGCGGTGAGTTCTACCGATTCACCTTCGGTGGGGATGTGGCCAAGCACAGCCATGACCAGCCCCCCGATGGTTTCGTAATCACCCTCCGGAGCGCGAAACCCGGTTGCATCGGCGATCTCGTCGATTCGTAATAAACCCGAAACCCGATGTCCGCCAACGATCGTCACGACATCAGGCGTCGATTCATCGTGCTCGTCACGAATATCGCCGACGATCTCCTCGATCAGATCCTCAACGGTCACCATGCCGGCGATCCCGCCGTATTCGTCTGCGACCAGAGCGGTTTGCAGCCCGCTGGCCCGGATCTGCTCCATGAGGGCGTCGCCATCCAATGTCGACGGGACCACGGGGACGGGTACTGCCAGCTTGCCGAGCTTGGTCATGACCCGTTGGGCGTGCGGTATCTCGAAGACCTGTTTGAGATGCACGACGCCGATGGTCTCGTCGAGATCGCCCTTGGTGACCGGGAAGCGGGAGTGCCCGGTCTGGCGGACCTTGACCAGCAGATCGGCCACGGTGTCGTCGGTGCCGAGCGCTTCGATCTTGGATCGTGGCGTCATGAACTCCTCGGCGATACGCGCTCCGAATTGCAGCGAGCGATCCACCAGATTGGCCGTGGGCTGGTCCAGCGAGCCCTGTCTGGCCGAGGTGCGCACCAGCGAGACCAGTTCCTGCGGTGAGCGCGCCGAGCTCAGTTCATCAGCAGGCTCGATACCGAGACGCCGCAGCAGCCGGTTGGCCGTGCCATTGGTCAGCTTGATCAGCGGGGTGAAAGCCGCCGAGAACAGCACCTGGGGACCAGACACCAGCCGGGCGGTCGGCAGTGGTACTGCCACCGCGAGGTACTGGGCCACCAATTCACCGAATACCATCGACACCGAGGTCGCGATGAACAGCGAGATGATCAATGCGGTGCCATCGACCCACCGTTCAGGCATCCGGGCCGCAACCAGTACCGGCGCCAGCAGTCGTGCGATCACCGGCTCGGCCAGTAAGCCGGTGATCAGTGTTGTTATCGAGATGCCGATCTGTGCACCGGAGAGTTGGAACGACAATGTGCGGTGCGCGCGCTGCACCATTTTGTCCCGTTTGCCGCCCGTGCGGGCATTGGCATCGACCGTGCTGCGCTCCAGCGCGGTCAGGGAGAATTCGGCCGCCACAAACACCGCTGTCCCCAGCGTGAGCGCGACGAAGCCGAGCAGGCTCAGAATCACCGAGACGGCACTCACCGCGTCCGCCTCATCTCGCCGGGCCCCGAGCCCGGCTGACTAGAAGAGGGTTCGGCGTCGGAGTCCTCAGACAGCGGGCAGGAAACCACGAGTGGGACCTGCGGCACTGAGATTCCCTTCCGTTCGTCGCGACAGACTGATATTAGCTGCCCCGGGGCACCGGCCGGGCTCACCAACCCGCCGGAAGCGGGTGCCCTTCGATGAAACCGGCGGCCGACTGCACACCCACAACCGCCCGTTCATGCAGTTCAGCCAGGGTCGCGGCGCCGACATAGGTGCACGTACTGCGCACACCCGAGGTGATGTGATCCAGCAGATCCTCCACCCCGCCGCGATCCGGGTCCACTGCCATCCGTGAGGTGGAGATGCCCTCTTCGAAGAGCGCCTTTCGGGCGCGGTCGAATGGGCTGTCGCCGAGGGTGCGGGCGGCGACCGCGCGCTTGGAGGCCATGCCGTAACTCTCCTTGTACGGTCGGCCATCACGGTCGAACAGCAGATCGCCGGGAGATTCATAGGTGCCCGCGAACCATGATCCG
This sequence comes from Bifidobacterium breve, assembly GCA_943331415.1. Classification (GTDB taxonomy): domain Bacteria; phylum Actinomycetota; class Actinomycetes; order Mycobacteriales; family Mycobacteriaceae; genus Mycobacterium. The sequence goes on along the minus strand of CALQLM010000081.1, from coordinate 2,264 downwards.
ATCATCACGTTCGAGGCACCTGCCGCCAGTGCCAGGGCCACATCGCGCGGGTGCCGGACACCGCCGTCCGCCCAGACGTGTGCACCCATTTCATCTGCGGCCGCGGCGCATTCCATCACTGCGGAAAACTGGGGGCGGCCGACGCCGGTCATCATCCGGGTGGTGCACATGGCGCCCGGGCCCACGCCGACCTTGACGATCGATGCGCCGGCCTCGATGAGACTCCGGGTGCCCTCCGCGTCAACGACATTGCCCGCCACCACGGGAATACCCAGTCCCAGCCCGGCCACTGTCCTGATCGCGTCAAGCATCTTGAACTGGTGGCCGTGCGCGGTGTCCACCACCAGGACATCGATTCCGGTCTCGGCCAGAGCGGCGGCCTTGGCGGCCACATCGCCGTTGATACCGACCGCCGCTGCGATCCGCAGCCGACCCGCCCCGTCGACCGCCGGAGAGTAGATGCCGGCCCGCACCGCACCGGTCCGGGTGAGCACACCGCCCAATGACCCGTCGGCCATGGTCAGCACCGCGACCCTGATCGGGGCGTGTTCGAGAAGGTCGAATACCTGGCGCGGGTCGGTGCCCAATGGTGCGGTCACGAAATCGGTCGCCGCGATATCGCGCACCCTGGCGAAGCGGTCGATGCCGACGGTCGCCGACTCGGTCACCAGCCCGATCGGACGGCGGCCGTCGACCACCACCGCCGCACCGTGGGCGCGCTTGTGAATCAACGCGACGGCGTCAGAGATCGAATCCTCGGGCGTCAGCGTCACCGGGGTGTCGGCCACCAGGTCGCGGCTCTTGACGAAGTCCACGGTGGCCCGGACCGCAGCGATCGGCAGATCCTGCGGAAGAACCACGAGCCCGCCGCGGCGGGCCACCGTCTCGGCCATCCGCCGGCCGGCCACCGCCGTCATATTGGCGACCACCACCGGGATCGTGGTGCCGGTGCCGTCGCCGGTGCACAGGTCGACATCGAAACGCGATGTCACCTCGGAGCGGCGGGGAACGATGAAAACATCGTCGTAGGTCAGGTCATAGGGCGGGGTGTGATCGTCGAGGAAGCGCAATGGGTCAGGCCTGAACTTCGGTGCGGTCGCCGCTCCACAGGGTGTGGAACCGGGCAGCGGGATCGGCGTCGGTGCGACCGTAGGTGTGCGCCCCGAAGAAGTCACGCTGGCCCTGAATGAGAGCTGCCGGCAGTCGTGTGGTGCGTAGTGCGTCGTAATAGGACAGCGCCGAGGCGAATCCCGGGATCGGGATCCCCAGTTCGGTGGCCGTCACCACGACCCGCCGCCAACTGTCGACAGCCGAGGCGATCGCGCTGCGGAAGTACGGAGCGGCGATCAGCGTGGGCAGGTCGGGATCGGCGTCAAAGGCCTCTTTGATGCGGTTGAGGAATTTGGCCCGGATGATGCAACCGCCACGCCAGATGGTGGCCAGATCGCCGGGAGTAACACCCCAGTTGTATTCGTCGGAGCCGGCCTGGATCTGATTGAAGCCTTGCGCGTAGGCCACGATCTTCGACGCGTACAGGGCTTGGCGCACATCGTCGATGAATTGGTCGGCGTCGGTGGGCCGCTGACCGAGCGTGCCCGAGGCCATACCGGCGGCCGCTCTGCGCTGCGGCACCGAGCCGGACAGTGCGCGGGCGAACACCGCCTCGGCGATACCGGTCACCGGCACGCCGAGATCGAGAGCGGACTTCACCGTCCATCGACCCGTGCCCTTCTGCTCGGCTTCGTCAACGATCAGGTCGACGAGTGGCTTACCGGTCTTGGCATCTACCTGACGCAGCACCTCGGCGGTGATCTCGACCAGGAAGCTGTCCAGGTCGCCGGCGTTCCACTCGGTGAACACCTCTGCGATCTGCGGTGCGGTCAGGCCGAGGGCGTCGCGCAGCAGCTGATAGGCCTCACCGATGAGCTGCATGTCGGAGTATTCGATGCCGTTGTGCACCATCTTCACGAAGTGGCCCGCGCCGTCGGGGCCGATATGGGCGCAGCACGGCACACCATCGACATGTGCGGAGATCTCCTCCAGCAGCGGTCCCAGCGACTCGTAGGACTTTTTCGGGCCGCCGGGCATGATCGACGGTCCGTTCAGCGCGCCCTCCTCGCCACCGGAGATACCGGCGCCGACGAAGTGCAGTCCACGTTGCGCCATGGCTTTCTCGCGCCGGATGGTGTCGGTGTAGAGCGCATTACCGCCGTCGATGATGATGTCGCCGGCTTCCATCGCATCAGCGAGCTCATTGATCACCG
>CALQLM010000080.1 GCA_943331415.1 Bifidobacterium breve | reverse complement strand
GGGCAGGTTGTAGCGGATCGCGAGCCAGCCGCGGGCGGCCCATTCCTCGCAGATCCGGATCAACAGTGGTGAATCCCGACTGCCGCCGGCACCGTGCGTGAGCACCACCACACCGGCCGGGGTGCCGGCCGGTCGATGCGCGACGCCCGCGATCTGGTCGAGTGGGCTCACATCTGCAACCGGAACAACGCCGACACCGGGCCGAGTCCCGTGCCGATCGGATACGCGGACCGCAGGCACTCGGTCACCCAGGCCTTGCCGAAAGCGACTGCATCGGGCATCGAATAGCCATGCGCCAGTGCGCATGCGGTGGCCGCTGCCAGGGTGTCACCGGCGCCGTGGTCATGCCGGGTGTCCACCCGGGTCGCGTTGAAGGTATGAAAATCCTTGCCGTCGTAAAGCAGATCGGCACTCTGGGCCGATGTGCGCAGGTGGCCCCCCTTGACCAGCGCCCACTTCGGGCCGAGATCGTGCAGCGCCCGGGCGGCATCGTGCTGGGTAGCGGTGTCGACGACGTCGATACCCACCAGCAGACGAACTTCGTCGAGGTTTGGTGTCACCAGATGGGCCAGCGGGAACAACTCGGTGCGCATGGTTTCCAGCGCCGACGGGTGCAGCAATGGGTCCCCGCGCATCGACGCGCACACCGGGTCGACGACGAACGGCACCGCGTCGACTAGTCCGAGTGTTCGCCAACTGTCCGCGACGGTCTCGATGATGTCCGACGACGCGAGCATCCCTGTCTTGGCAGCCTGAAAACCGATATCGGTGGCTACCGCCTCAATCTGGCCGCCGACGGTCGCGGCGGGAACCTCGTGGAAACCCTTGACCCCCATCGAATTCTGAACGGTGACTGCGGTCACGGCGACCAGTGAGTGCACACCCAGCAGTGCGAAGGTGCGCAGATCGGCCTGCAATCCGGCGCTGCCACCGGAGTCCGACCCGGCGATGGTGAGTACGCGGACCGGAGTCTGGCCCGCGGGCGTCAACGGCAGAAGTGTCACGTGGGCCGTCCCTTCGAATCGCCAATTTGCATAGCTAATATATGCTTTCTGGGCAATGAATGCGGCAAGTAGGCGACGATGACAGCACTTCAGGACCGCCCGGGTAGTGACGTGGGTGCCGAAGACCCGCGCCACAAATGGGTCGTCCTGTCCAACACCACCCTGGGCACCCTGCTTGCCACCATCAACGCTTCGATCGTGCTGATCTCGCTGCCGGCCATCTTTCGCGGTATCGGATTGAATCCGTTAGAACCTGCCAACGTCGGCTATCTGCTGTGGATGCTGATGGGATACCTGGTGGTCACCGCCGTTCTGGTGGTGCCCTTCGGTCGCCTTGGTGACATGTATGGCCGGGTTCGGATGTACAACCTCGGGTTCATCGTCTTCACCATCGCGGCGGTGGCACTGTCGTTCGATCCGTTTCATCTCGGCGCCGGAGCGATCTGGCTGATCGGATGGCGGGTGGTTCAAGGCATCGGCGGCGCCATGTTGATGGCGACCGCTTCGGCGGTGCTCACCGATGCCTTCCCGGCCGGCCAGCGCGGGATGGCACTGGGCGTCAACATGGTCGCGGCGGTTGCCGGTTCGTTTCTCGGACTCCTCATTGGCGGGGTACTGGCCGAGATCAACTGGCAGGCAATCTTCTGGGTCGGTGTTCCGCTCGGGATCCTGGGCACCGTCTGGAGCGTGCGTTCACTGCGTGAAGTCGGTGTGCGAACACCGGGGCGGATGGATTGGGCGGGTACGTTGACCTTCGGGGTTGGTCTGACAATCCTCTTGATCGGAATCACCTCCGGTATCCAGCCCTACCGCGGGCACAGCACGGGATGGACCAATCCGATGGTGCTCGGGATGATCGGTTTCGGACTGCTGCTGTTGGTGGCGTTCTACTTCGTCGAGCTTCGGGTGGTGCAGCCGATGGTCGACGTCCGGTTGTTCTCCTCGGCGGCGTTCGGGATGGGGAATCTTGCCGGGCTGATGGCATCGGTGGGCCGGGGTGGATTGCAGTTCATGCTGATCATTTGGCTGCAGGGGATCTGGTTGCCGTTGCACGGCTACAGTTTTGAGTCGACTCCGCTCTGGGCCGGGATTTACATGCTTCCGATGACCGCTGGCTATCTGGTCGCCGGACCACTTGCCGGGTTGCTCGCCGACCGTTACGGAGCGCGTCCGTTCACCGTCGGCGGCATGGTGTTGACGGCGGTCTCATTCGTTGCGCTGGTGATGATCCCGGTCAACTTCAACTATCTGCTCTTCGCTGGATTGATCTTCCTCAACGGACTCGGCGGCGGTATCTTCACGGCGCCCAATACCGCGGCGATCATGTCCAGCGTCCCGGCCGCCCAGCGCGGTGCAGCCTCCGGTGTCCGCGCCACCTTCTTTAACGCCGGCTCATCACTGTCGATCGGGATCTTCTTCTCGCTGATGGTCGTCGGACTGGCCCACACCCTGCCCGGCGCAATGAGCGCAGGCCTGCAGCAGCAGGGCGTCTCGGCGGCGTTAGCTCAGGAGGTATCGACCACTCCTCCGGTAAGCAGTTTGTTCGCCGCCTTCCTCGGCTACAACCCGATGGCTGAACTCCTCGCACCGTTCGACGGGTTGACCCAACCCGGAGTCAACGCCGAGGTGCTGACCGGTAAGACGTTCTTCCCGGAACTGATCGCCGGACCGTTCCACACCGGCTTGATCGTGGTGTTCACTGCCGCTGCGGTGATGATGGTGATCGGGGCGATCGCGTCGTTGTTCAACCCGGGCCGCTACTCCGAGACCCTCGGGTAGCTTTCTGCTGTGCCGTCGACCAACCGCCAGATTCTGCTACGCCGCCGACCGGTAGGTCTGCTTGGTCCGCAGGACACCGAACTGGTTACGACAGTGACCCCGGCACCCGCCGACGGCGAGGCACTGTTACGCACCACCTATATCGGCCTCGATGCCGCCGCGCGCACCTGGCTCAACGACCAACCGGGGTACCTGCCTCCCGTCGCTCTCGGGGAGGTGATCCGGGCCGCAGGCATCGGCGAGGTGGTTGAAACCCGCTGTGATGCTTATCAGGTCGGCGATATCGTCACCACTCTTACCGGGTTTCAGGAGTACTCGATCATCCGGGACGATGTCTTCTCCACACTCATCCCGGGTGAGACCGATCAGGTCGCGATCATGTCGGTCTATGGATCAAGCGGCGCCACTGCGTATTTCGGCATGACGGATATCGGCCGGCCTCAACCCGGTGAGACAGTCGTGGTCTCCGCCGCTGCGGGCGCCACCGGGTCTGTCGCCGGCCAGATCGCCAAGATCGCCGGGGCCCGCGTGATAGGTATCGCCGGAGGGCCACAGAAGTGTCGCGCTGTTGTGGAGGACTTCGGGTTCGATGCGTGTATCGACTACAAGAACGAAGATCTGGCCGCCGCACTCAAGCAACACTGTCCCAGAGGCGTCAATGTCTATTTCGACAATGTCGGCGGCCCGATTCTCAACGCTGTGCTCGGCCGAATCGCCCCCAAAGCCCGGGTTGTGCTCTGCGGAGTGATTTCCAGCTATCTGACCGGGGAGCATCCTGGACCGGCCAACTATGTCAACCTGCTCGCCAAGACGGCGTCGATGCAGGGATTCAATGCCCTCGATGAGTGGAACCGGTTCGACGAAGCATTCGGCGACCTGCGGCGGTGGGAGCATGAGGGCAGCCTCAGGCATCGCGAAACGATCTTCGACGGACTCGAGTCCTGCGTCGATGCCCTCAACGGGCTGTTCACCGGTGCCAATATCGGCAAGATGCTGGTCAAGGTCAGCGCACCCAGCACCCCCTGAGGCCCCGGAGGCTTCAGGGGCCAACGTCGATGAATAGCGGAGCGTGATCGCTCGGCGCGCCGATCCTGTTCTTCCCACTCTTGCGTTCGTCGCGCACGATCTCGGCGTTGACCACACGGCGAGCCAACGCCGGCGAAGCGAGAATGAAATCGATGCGCATACCCTCCCGTTTCGGGAACCGCAATTGCGTGTAATCCCAGTAGGTGTAGACACCCGGGCCCGGGTGTAGCGGGCGTACCACGTCGGTGAATGTGGTCGCGATCGCATCGAAGGCCGCTCGCTCCTGCTCGGTGACGTGAGTGCTGTCGCGGAAGTATTCCATGCTCCACACATCTTCATCCTTGGGAGCGATATTCCAATCGCCAACCAGCGCGATCTGCGACTCAGGTTCGCGCAGCATCCACGAATCGGCGCAATCACGCAGTGCAGCAAGCCATTCCAGCTTGTAACGGTAATGCGGATCTGCGACCGCCCGGCCATTCGGAACATACAGACTCCACACCCGAACACCACCGCAGGTCGCGCCCATCGCGCGCGCCTCAGACTTGGCTTCGGCGCCGTCCTTTCCCCAGGAGGGTTGACCGTCGAAACCCACCGCGACATCGGCGATCCCCACGCGCGAGGCTATGGCTACGCCGTTCCACTGGTCATGCCCGCTATGCACCACCTCGTAGCCGGCCGCGGCGAAAGGCATCGTCGGGAACTGGTCATCCTTGCACTTGGTTTCCTGCATCGCGAGCACGTCTACTTCCGCACGCACCAGCCAGTCGACCACGCGGTCCACCCGGGTGCGAATCGAGTTCACGTTCCAGGTGGCCACCCGTAAACCCTCGGTAGTCATTGCTACAGGCTAGTGGCCGACCAACGTCCGCGCGTCGACGTAGCGCAGGTGATGGTGGAGTCCGAAGCCGAGCGAGGCGTACAGCGCGATGGCGGCCGGGTTGTCCTCGAGCACCTGCACATAGACGCGTTGTGCGCCGTGTCGAAGGCCCCAGGTTTGCAGCGTCTGGCACACCGCTGTGGCGTGCCCCGTTCGTCGATGCGCTTCGGTGACGTGAACGGCTGAGATACCGAGCCAGATCGTGCCGTCCGGTGCGGAGGTGACCGCGCCCCGGCCGACAGCCACTCCGGGAACGGAGGCGAACACCAGCTCGCCATCAACGACAGCGGTCAGCACCTCGTTACCAACGTCGCGTTGATAGCAGGTCAGCCACGCTGAATCGGGACGATCCTGCAGAGTCGCGATCGCGCTCGAACCGTCGGGATCGATGTCTCGCACCATCACCCGGGTTTGCTTGATACCTCTGGCGCGAACCGGAACCAACCTGTCCGGAAGGGCGAGCCATGGGACCAGTCGACGGCTGTCGTACCAGCTGATGATCTCGTTCAGGTCAGCGATCGAGGAGGAGAAATCTAGTGGAGCGGCCGAATTCGCCCGACTGGTGTGTCCGCCGCCGGCGCGCAGCAACCAGCCGTTGTGCCATTGCTGTTCGGTTCCCGGCCAGGCGAGCGCGGCGGCATGCTCGAGGTTGCGGATCTGCGAGGCGCGCACCGCTGTGTGGCTCAGTTCGCGCACGGCAATCACGTCCTCCGGCGAGATCGACACCATGCCATCAGATTTCGTACGCACAGTGATCCGCGGCGTCAGTTCATAGAGGTAACCGATGGCATCGGTGTGACCGCCTTCGATCATGCGGTACCGGATGCTGATTCGACTACCCAGCGCGGGCCAGTGCGGCATCGGCTCAGTGGCCAAACGGATCGGGCACTTCTCCGGGACGCCACGACAACCCGGGAATACCCCAGCCGTTGGCCTTAACCGCCCGCTTGGCTGCGCGGGTGTGTCTGCCGATCAACATGTCCACGTAGAGGAAACCGTCGAGATGCCCGGTCTCGTGTTGCAGCATCCGAGCGAACAAGCCGGTCCCTTCGATACTCACCGGGTTTCCGTCAGCGTCGAGTCCGGTGACGCGGGCCCACTGCGCGCGGCCACAGGGAAATGATTCGCCCGGCACTGACAGACAGCCTTCGTCGTCGACCTCCGGATCCGGCATCGTCTCGGGAATCTCGGAGGTCTCCAGGACCGGATTGACCACGACCCCACGGTGGTAGGTCGGCCTGCCACGTTCCTCGGGGCAGTCGTAGACGAAGACCCGCAAACCCACACCGATCTGGTTGGCGGCCAGACCCACTCCGTTGGCCGCGTCCATGGTGTCGTACATATCGGTGATCAGATCGGCCAGATCCGCCGGCAGAGAACCGTCGGGCCCGACGGACACCGGACTGGTCGGGGCGTGCAGAACAGGATCTCCGAGGATCACAATGGGTCGGACTGCCATGATCGGCAAGCTTAAAGTGAGCCGACGCGCGGGGTTCGATGCCGTCCATGAGAACGCGGACGTGATTCAATGGCCCTCGACGACATGACCCTCGAATCACAGGGATGTCATGACAAGTCTTC
>CALQLM010000079.1 GCA_943331415.1 Bifidobacterium breve | reverse complement strand
GGTCAGCGTCGAGACTGCCGATGGGTCACTGGCTCCAGGGGTCATCCTCGCCGAACGGACCCGGGTACTGGTCGGCACGGGCTCAGATCCGGTCCGGCTGACTCACGTTCAACCACCCGGCAAGAACCTGATGGCCGCCGCGGACTGGGCGCGCGGGGCACGTCTGGATGCCGGGGTGCGGGCATCGTGAATGGCCGCGGACGTCAACGCCGCGAGCAGTTGGACCCGGCGCGGCGCGCGGCATTCGACGTACTGCGCGCAGTCTCCGAGCGTGACGCCTACGCCAACCTGGCGTTGCCCGCACTGCTCGCCGAACGCGGTATCACCGGCCGTGATGCGGCGTTCGCCACCGAACTCACCTACGGGACGTGCCGTACCCGTGGTCTGCTTGATGCCGTCATTTCCGCTGCGGCCGGTCGGTCGATCGATCAGATCGACTCCGTGCTGCTGGACCTGTTGCGACTCGGCACCTACCAACTGCTCCGTACCCACGTGGCCGGACATGCCGCGGTCTCCACCACCGTCGAGCAGGCCGGGATCGAATTCGATTCAGTACGAGCGGGTTTCGTCAATGGCGTGCTGCGAACGATATCCAAGCGCGATGAGGGGTCGTGGGTGAACCAGCTGGCGCCGGATGCAGCTACCGACCCGATCGGTCATGCCGCATTCGTGCACGCCCATCCTCGCTGGATCGCCCAGACGTTTGCCGACGCTCTCGGTGCCGACGCCGGTGAACTCGATTCCGCCCTGGCGGCCGATGACGGCCGTCCCGCGGTTCATCTCGCCGCCCGGCCCGGAGTCCTCAGTGCGGTCGAACTTGCTCAGACCGTCGACGGTGAGGTCGGCCGGTACGGTCCGTACGCGGTGTATCTCGCCGGCGGCGACCCCGGTCGGCTGGCTCCGATCCGCGACGGTCAGGCGCTGGTTCAGGATGAGGGCAGCCAACTGGTCGCCCGGGCACTGACCCTCGCCCCTCTGATCGGCACCGACCGAGGACGCTGGCTCGACCTGTGCGCGGGGCCCGGCGGCAAAACAGCCCTGATCGCCGCGATTGCCGCCCAGCAGGGAGCAACGGTCACCGCGATCGAACCGAATCCGCGCCGGGCCGAGATGGTCGAACAGAACACCCGAGGACTGGCGGTCGAGGTGTTGCGCGTCGACGGCCGTGACACCTCGCTGCCGCCCGGTGGTTTCGACCGCGTCCTCGTCGACGCGCCCTGCACCGGCCTCGGTGCGCTGCGGCGGCGCCCGGAAGCCCGGTGGCGGCGGACCCCGGCCGATGTTCCGACGCTGGCCACACTGCAGCGCGAACTGCTCGCGTCGGCGATCGCTCTGACCAGACCCGGCGGAGTGGTGCTCTATGCGACCTGTTCACCACACCTGGTCGAGACCGTCGGCGTGGTCTCCGACGCTCTGCGGCGATATCCGGTGACCGCCCTGGACGCCCGGATCCTGTTCGAGCCTGTCGATAACCTCGGTCCCGGGCCGTACGTGCAACTGTGGCCGCACCGGCATGGAACCGACGCGATGTTCGCCGCGGCGCTTCGAAAGGATGCCTGAGCCGTAAGCCTTAGAGTGACAGCTATGGCAAAACCCACTCGGCCGATGATCGCGCCGTCGATCCTGTCCGCAGACTTCGCCTGGCTCGCCAGGGAGGCCGCAGCCGTCGAAGGAGCCGATTGGCTGCACGTCGACGTCATGGATGCCCACTTCGTTCCCAACCTCACTCTCGGTCTACCGGTGGTTGAGAGCCTTCTCAATGCGACCGACATCCCGCTGGACTGCCACCTGATGATCACCGACCCGGGCCGGTGGGCGCCCGGGTACGCCGAGGCCGGCGCCCACAACGTGACGTTTCATGCCGAGGCCACTGATGATCCGGTCTCGGTGGGTCGCGATATCCGTGCCGCCGGTGCCAAGGCGGGGTTGTCGGTCAAGCCCGGCACCCCTATCGAGCCGTACCTGGAGATCCTGCGCGACTTCGACACTCTGCTGGTGATGTCGGTGGAACCGGGATTCGGCGGGCAGAGTTTCATATCCGAGGTGCTCACCAAGGTTGCCGCCGTGCGGAAGTTGGTGGATTCCGGTGAGCTGACGATCCTGGTTGAAATTGATGGCGGTATCAACGCCGACACGATCGAGCAGGCTGCTGCAGCCGGTGTGGATTGCTTTGTAGCGGGCTCGGCGGTCTACGGTGCTGCCGACCCCGGTGCCGCGGTCGAGGCACTGCGCCGCCAAGCCGGACTCGCCTCACCGCATTTGCGGCTGTGACTGCACAGGCGCAGGCGTCCGTTGCGATGCGGCTGGCGATCGAGCAGGGGCAGCGGGTCAAGGGGTCAACTTATCCGAATCCTCCTGTGGGAGCCGTGATTCTGAGCGCAGCCGGCGAGGTCGTCGGGGTGGGTGCCACCGAACCACCCGGTGGTCTGCACGCGGAGGTGGTTGCTCTGCGGGCCGCGGGGGTGAAGGCGGGAGGCGGTACTGCTGTGGTGGCTCTGGAGCCGTGTAACCATGAGGGCCGCACCCCGCCCTGTGTCGACGCCCTCCTGGCGGCCGGCATCGAGACCGTTGTCTATGCGGTCACCGACCCCAACCCCGTCGCGGCCGGAGGTGCGGAACGTCTTCGTGCCGCCGGTGTCGCGGTGACCGGCGGCGTGTGCTTCGAGGAAGTCGCCGGAGGCCTGCTGCGGGAGTGGCTGCATAAGCAGCGGACCGGTCGGCCGCACGTTACCTGGAAGTTTGCGGCCAGTGTCGATGGACGAAGCGCCGCCGCAGATGGGTCCTCGCAGTGGATCACCGGTGAGGAGGCCCGTGCCGATGTGCATCGTCGCCGTGCTGCGGCCGACGCCATCGTCGTGGGCACCGGAACAGTGTTCGCCGACAACCCGAGTCTCACGGCTCGACTACCCGATGGCAGCCTCGTCGAGCATCAACCGCTTCGGGTGGTGGTGGGCAAACGAGAGATTCCACCGGAATCCAATGTGAGCCGCGGTGATTCGCCGACCATGGTGTTGCATACCCGCGACCCGCATGAGGTCATCAAGGCGCTCACCGACCGCACCGACGTCATGGTGGAGGGTGGACCCACGCTTGCGGGCGCTTTCCTGCGAGCGGGTGTGGTCGACCGGATTCTGGCCTACGTGGCACCTGTGCTGTTGGGTGGGCCGTTCGGGGCCGTGGATGATCTCGGCGTCTCCGGAATTGCCGGCGCGATGCGCTGGCGCTACGACGGTGTGGAGCGAATCGGGCAGGACCTTCTGCTCAGTCTGGTCCCGCCTGAGGTGTGCTGAATCAGCTCTCGCGGTGTAATGCCTTATGCACGATGAGATCTCGTGATCCGATGGATCCCAGCAGTTCCCGGAAGCCCTGCACCGTGTAGCCGACCACGGTGGCGTCGGTGCGGGCCCGCGCGGTAGCCGATCGGGGCAGTGCGAACAGCGGACCCATTTCACCGAAATAGTCACCCGGCCCGGCGACTTTGATGACAACCTCGCCGCCGCTGTCCAATTCGCGGATCATCTCGATGTCACCCGCGGTCACGACATAGATGGAATCGCCCATCGTGCCCTGTTCGAACAATGTCTCGCCGGCCGCCAGCGTCATGGTCTCAGGCTCATGTTCGGCGGCATCGAGATGGGGCACGAGTTCAACTACGCGGTCTGCCAGTGGCAGCATCCGGGTGTCGTGGGTGGCCACCACCACCACCCGGTCACCGGAGGCCAGTTCGCGGATGAGCGTGAGCACTTCCTCGACCTGGATGTAGTCCAAATGGGCGGTCGGCTCGTCGGCGATCAATAGCGGCGGGTCGAGCGCGATCGCCCGGGCCACCGCGACCCGCTGCTGCTGTCCGCCGCTGAGATCACCGGGCCGATACGCCATCCGGTGGGCAAGCCCCACCCGGGCCAACAGTTCCTCGGCGCGCTGCTGCGCCTGCTGACGTGGCATCCGGGCCGCCCGCAGTGGCACCATCACGTTTTCCAGCGCGGTCAGGCTGGGGACCAGATTGAACGCCTGGAACACGATGCCCACGGTGTCGCGTCGATATTCCGACAGAGCGCGCGTGTCGAGTGCGGTGACATCGATATCGCCGAACTCGATACGCCCGGCCGTCGGGCGCAGAATCCCGCCCAGGCAGGACAGCAGGGTTGTTTTCCCGCATCCGCTGGGCCCCAACAGAATTGCCAACGATCCGGCGGTTACGTCCAGACTCAACTCGTCGATCGGGCGCACGGCCTCCTGGCCGCTGGCGTACTCCACCACGAGGTCTTTGATGCGTAGGTCAGCCATCGACTCAGGGCCCCCCGAAAGCCAGTGCGGGGTCCACGGTCACCGCCCGACGAAGCCCGGCAATACTGGCGAGAACCCCGATGCTCACCGCGACAACCGGCAGCAGCAGGAAGGCAATCCTGGGAATATCGACCCGCATCGGGAACAGTGGCCCCAGCAGAACCGACAGCACACCGCCCAGCAGTGCGGCCAGAACCGCGACGATGATGGCTTGCATGGCAAGTCCGGCCAGAATCGACCGCGTCGGGACGCCGACCGCTTTGAAGACCGCGAAATCGCGGGTGCGCTCCAGCGCCGACATATAGATCATCGAGCCGACAATCAGCGCGGCCACCATCCACAGCAGTCCGGCCATCAGGGTCATCGCCTGGCGCGCTCCGCTGAGAGCGCGCAGCAGATCATCGATCGCCCCGGCACGGTCGACGACACGAAAGCCGTTCGGGGTCGTGCCAGGTATGCCCCGTAGTCCGATCGAGGTCACCAGCGACTGTCCGGAGAACAGCAATTTCTGGGCACCTTCGGTGGTCAGGAAAACATTGGGTTGCCCGGCCAGTGCGGTCGAATCATCGACCAATCCCACGATCCGCAAGGGCCGCGAACCGATTTCGACGGTACCGCCGATCGGATTGTCCATGGTGTTTGACACCGCGACCTCGTCGGTGGCCGAGGGTGGCCGTCCGCTGACCACCACGGGGATCCCCGGTCCGCGCTCAGGTGCGCCGAAGACATTGACGCTGCGCGCCGACCCGCCCGAAGGCACGGTTGCGCTGCCGTAGATCAGCGGGACGGATTCGGTGACGCCGGGCAGCGCCAGCAGTGTGGGGGGGAATGCCGACGAACCCAGGAATGGTCCGGTGGCACCTGACTTGACCAGGAATGCATCCAACTGAAGTGAGTCCACGGTCCGGGTGGCCTCCACCCGGAATCCGTTGGCCAGCCCGGTGAGTACCAGGGTCATCGCGAAGACGAGTCCGGTTCCGACGATCGCGATGGCGAATCGGCGCTTACGCCACTGCAGATCGCGCAGGGCGGCGATCAGCACGTCGTTCCTCGCATGGGGGCGACGTTACCGATAGGGGAGTTGATCGGGTGTGGGCTCGCCGCGATTCGTGCCATAAACGCCGGGACGGGCTAGTGCGGGGCGGTCGCGGCCAATTCGGCCTCATCATCGGCGTGCGTCTGGCGACCGCCGATGAACAAGGCGAACACGGCTCCCGCCAGGCACACGATGGTGGTGATGAAGAAGATCGAGCCGTACTGCATCGCGAACGCGGTGCGACTGTTCTTAGCGACGCCTGTGGCGATCTCCATGATGCTGCCGGTCGGCTTGGGCAGCGTCGCGACTATCTGGTTGAACCGGTACAAACCCCAGGCGCTGAGCCCCGCGACGCCGATCAGCATGCCGGTCATCCGTGCCACCACCACCAGCGAGGAGGCGATGCCATGCTGTGCGGCGGGCACCACCCGCAGCGCCGCGGACGTCAGCGGACCGATCACCAGGCCCAACCCGAACCCGGCCAGCGCCAGGTCGGTGCTGAACACCGGCAGGCTGACAACGCCCAGGTCGTGACGGGCGGACAGCACGTCGATGTTCCAGTGCGACACCAGCCAGTAGGCGAACGCCGAGATGAGCATGCCCACCACGGCCACCACTCGGTCACCGATGCGGGTGGCGACCCAGCCACCCAGCAGGGCACCGACCGGCAGGGCCGCCAGGAAATGCAGGAGCAGGAAGGCCGCGCCGTTCTGATCCTTGCCCAGGACGCCCTGTCCGAAGAGTTCGACGTTGACCAGGGTGACCATCAACGCGGCACCGGCGCACATCGAGGTGGCAAGCGAGGTCAGGAACGGGCCGAACTTCACCCCCCGCGGTTCGATCAGCCGGGTTGTGGCGAACCGCTCCCACACTGCGAAGGCGATCGCGGCCAGCACGGCACCACCCACAAGTGCCAGGCCGTGATTCGGCAGAATCTGCTTGCCGTCGGGGTTGGGG
>CALQLM010000078.1 GCA_943331415.1 Bifidobacterium breve | reverse complement strand
TTGGATCAGCGGGTGAGCCCGACCACAGGTGCCACAGACCCAGGATCGGCAGGGCGATCATCGCCGAACCCAGAACCAGTCGCGGCCGGGCTTCCGGGTAGGGCTCGGTGCGCATCACGATGACCGCGATGGCGGCGATCAGCAGCGGCAGCAGGATTACCGCGCCGCCGACGAAGGTCCTCAGTCCCGAGTCGATCCAGGCGCCGACGGGTCGGGCGGCATCGAACCAGGACGCCGCGGCGATGATCACGGCCAGCGCGAGCAGCCCCAGGGCGATACCGTCGCGGCGATGTCCGGGCTCGATTTCGCGAGCGCGGCCGACCGAACGGGCCGTGGATCCGGCGCCCTTGGCCACCACGAACCAGGCCGCTCGGGCAGCCCGGCCACCGGCCGCGGCGGTGACGGCAAAGGTCGATGGCCCTGTCTTGGCCGGCGCGGGGCTCTTCTTGGCCGGCGTTTTACGGCGCGCCGGAGCCGGCTTCGCCGACTGTGATTTGCCCTTTGAACTGGTCGTTCGCGCGCCAGAGCGAGCGGCCGTCTTATTTGCCATGCCGGGAAGGTTAGTCCCTCTAGTCCCATCTACACCACCCGCAACACGGGTCACTCGGCGCGCCGTTGCCAGACCGCAATCAATCGTCGAATGCCGACCTCAGAGCGTTCCGCCGGGCTTTGGCCGCATCGTGGCGGATGCATTCCAATTCCGTGACCGGGACCAGTGGCGGCACCGCAACCGGGTTTCCGGCGTCATCGACCGCCACCATGGTGAAGTAGGAACTGTTGGTGTGCCGTCGAGTACCGTCCCGGATGTTCTCGGTGTCGACCCGAATGCCCACCTCAAGTGAGGTGCGCCCGGTGTAGTTCACCGTCGCCGAGAACGACACCAACTCCCCCACCAGGATGGCGTCCCGGAACAGCACACGGTCCACCGACAGGGTCACCACGTAGGTGCCGGCGTAGCGACTGGCACACGAGTACGCCACCTGATCGAGAAACTTCAGCAGTGTGCCGCCGTGAACCTTTCCGGCGAAATTCGCCATATCCGGTGTCATCAACACCGTCATGGACAACGACTTGCGGTCTTCGGGCTGTCCCATGCCGCGGCCTTTCGTCGATCAGTCACAATCTACGGTGGAGAAAACCGATCAATCCAGGAGTCAGCACATGCCCGTCGTCGTCGTCGCGTCGTTCACCGCTAAGCCCGAATCCACCGATGCCGTGCGATCAGCATGCACGACGGCCATCGAAGCGGTGCACGATGAACCAGGTTGCGAGCTGTACTCGCTGCATCAGACCGGCGACACATTCGTGTTCATCGAGCAGTGGGCCGACGCCGAGGCACTCAAGGCCCACGGTAGCGCTCCCGCCATCGGCGTGCTGTTCGGTGCCATCGGCGATCACCTGGCGGGCGCGCCGGATGTGAAGATGCTTGAGCCCATTCCGGCCGGTGACCCGGCCAAGGGCCAGTTGCGCGCGTGAGTTGATGGGCGCACGAGAGGGCACTCTGAAAGGTCACGTCGCCTTCATCACCGGTGCGGCCCGCGGTCAGGGTCGCGCCCATGCGGTCAAACTGGCCAGCGAGGGTGCCGACATCATCGCGGTCGATCTGTGCGATCAGATCGCCTCCGTTCCCTACCCGCTGGCCACCCCGGACGATCTCGCGGCCACAGTCAAACTCGTCGAGGACACCGGAGCGCGCATCGTGGCCCGGCAGGCGGACGTTCGTGACCGGGCGGGTCTGAAGACCGCCCTCGCTGAGGGCATCGCCGAACTCGGGCGGCTCGACATCGTGATCGCCAACGCCGGGATCGCGCCGATGACCGATGCGAATGCCTGGCATGACGTCCTCGACGTCAACCTCACCGGTGTCTACAACACCGTTGACGTGGCGATGCGCCCGCTGATCAAACAGGGCGACGGCGGATCCGTGGTACTGACGAGTTCAGTGGTCGGACTGGTGGGCATCGGCGCTCCGATGGGTGGTTCCCTGGGATACACGGTGGCTAAACACGGCGTCGTCGGCCTGATGCGCGCCTATGCGAATTTCCTTGCCACCTACAACATCCGGGTCAATTCCGTTCATCCGGCCGGCGTCAACACCCCGATGATCGACAATGAGTTCACCCGCGCGTGGCTGGACGGCATGGCTCAGATGGACCATGTCGGACCGGATATGACTAACGCGCTTCCGGTCCAGACGCTGGAACCGGAGGACATCGCCAACGCCGTCTTCTGGCTGGTGTCGGATGCCGCCCGCTACGTCACCGGAGTTGCGCTGCCGGTGGACGCCGGGTTCGTGAACAAGCGCTAGATCTCCAGCACCGTCGGCACGATCATGGGCTGGCGGCGGTAGGCCTCGCCGACCCATTTACCGACTGTGCGCCGCACCGCCTGGGCGATCCGCAACGGATCGGTCACCTTATTGGCAGCCAGTGACTCCAGTTCATCCGTCACTTTTTGGGCCACCGGGTCCAGGGCCTTGGGGTCATCGGAGAAACCGCGCGAATACAGATGCGGCGGTGCCGCCATCCGACCGGTACCGCGATGCACGGCCACGGTCACCGCGATGAACCCCGAACTCAGGACCAGACGTTCGCCCAGGGTGGCCTCGCCGACATCACCGGTGACTAGACCGTCGATGAACACCTTGCCTACCGGGACCGCGCCCGCAATCGAGGCCACACCGGCGATCAGGTCGACGCTGACCCCGTTCTCGGCCAGCATGATGGAGTCCTCCATCACCCCGGTGCGCACGGCCAGCTTCGCGTTGGCGCGCAGATGTCGCCAGGTGCCGTGGACGGGCATCACGTTTCGCGGGCGCACGGCGTTATAGAGGAACAACAGCTCACCGGCGTAGGCGTGTCCTGAAACATGGACGCGCGCTTGCTGATTGGTGACCACCCGTGCGCCGATCTTCGACAACGAGTCGATGACGCCGTAGACCGCCTCTTCATTTCCGGGGATCAGTGATGAGGACAGGATGATCAGATCCTCGGCGGTGATCGAGATACTGCGGTGTTCCCCACGCGACATCCGCGAGAGCGCCGACAGCGGCTCACCCTGGGTGCCGGTGGTGATGAGCACCAGCCGATCGGGTGCCATCATCTCGGCCGCAGCGATGTCGATGATGTCGTCGTCGGCGACGTTGAGGAATCCGAGCTCCTTGGCAATCCCCATATTGCGGACCATCGAGCGGCCGACGAACGAGACCCGCCGACCCAATGCCACTGCCGCGTCGATGATCTGCTGGACCCGGTCGACGTTCGACGCGAAACAGGCCACGATGACCCGTCTGCCGTCTGCGCCCCTGATCAGCCGGTGCAACGTCGGACCGACTTCACTCTCCGACGGCCCCACACCGGGGATCTCGGCATTGGTCGAGTCGCAGAGGAAAAGATCAACACCGGCATCGCCGAGTCGCGACATGCCCGGCAGATCGGTGGGCCGTCCGTCCGGGGGAAGTTGATCGAGTTTGATATCGCCGGTGTGCAGCACCGTTCCGGCCGCGGTGTGGATGGCGATGGCCAGCGCGTCGGGGATCGAGTGGTTGACGGCGAAGTACTGACACTCGAATACCCCGTGCGTACTGCGCTGTCCCTCAGCCACTTCGATGAACTTCGGTTTGATCCGGTGTTCTCGGCACTTCGCGGCAACCAGGGCGAGGGTGAACTTGGAACCGACGATCGGGATGTCGCCGCGCAGCTTCAGCAGAAACGGGATCGCGCCGATATGGTCCTCGTGCGCGTGGGTCAGTACCAGCGCCTCGATCTCGTCCAGCCGATTTTCGATATGGCGGATATCAGGCAGGATCAGATCGACGCCCGGCTCGTCGTGGCCGGGGAACAGCACTCCGCAGTCGACGATCAACAGCCGGCCCAGGTGCTCGAAAATCGTCATGTTGCGGCCGATTTCGCCGATACCGCCGAGTGCGGTGACGCGCAGCGCGCCGGCGGCCAGCGGCGCGGGCGGGAGCATCGGTTGGGTCATCGCAGCACTGCTGCCGCGCGCATATCGGTTGTCAGCTCGTCGAGTTGGGCCGCCGTTGCGGGCATCTGCGGTAACCGAGGGTCGCCGGCGTCGAAACCCTGCAGTCGCAGGCCGGCCTTGGCGAGTGTGACACCACCGAGGCGGCTTTGCGCGGCGTCCAGGGGGCTGAGTGTGACGGCGATCTTGCGGGCGGTGGCCAGGTCACCGGAGCCAAAGGCGGTCACCATATCGCGCAGTTGGCTTGCGGCGAGGTGACCCCACACGCTGATGAATCCGACGGCTCCCACCGCGAGCCACGGCAGGTTCAGCGCGTCATCGCCGGAGTAATAGGTCAGGCCGGTCTCCGCCATGATCTGCGAGGCGCCGTTCAGATCGCCCTTGGCATCCTTGACCGCGACGATATTGGGGTGCCGGGCCAGGGTTCGCATGGTGTCCCATTCGATCGGAACCATCGAACGCGGCGGGATGTCGTAGAGCACGATCGGCAGTTCGGTCGCGTCGGCGACGGCACTGAAATGCGCCACCAGCCCGCTCTGCGGGGGCCTGGAGTAGTACGGCGTGACCAACAGCAGACCGTGGGCGCCTTCGGCGGCGCACGCCTTGGCAAGGTGCACGCTGTGGGCGGTGTCGTAAGTTCCGGCGCCCGCGATGACGCGGGCGCGATCGCCGACGGCGTCCAGCACCACGCGCAGCAGGGTCAGCTTCTCGTCGTCGGTGGTGGTCGGTGACTCACCGGTGGTGCCCGACAGCACCAGTCCGTCGCAACCGGAGTCAACGAGGCGGATGGCAAGGCGGACCGCCGTGTCGGTGTCGAGTGCGCCATCAGGCGTGAAGGGCGTCGCCATCGCGGTCAGAACGGTGCCCAGCCGGGCGCCGGCATCGAATCCGCTGCTGCTCACGGGCACTTAGGTTACCCGCTGGATCGCCCGGGTTGGCATCCCCGGTGAACTGACAAGACCGCGCGCGGGCTCCTAGACTGCTCAGGGTGTCCACGTCGGATGACCTGGAAGCCCGAGTCGCAGCTTTGGAGGCCTCTCAGGCGGATTGCCGGGCTGTGCTCGCGGCGGTCAATGCGTTGGGCGCCAACCAGCGGGAGTTGGCCACAAACCAACGCGATACGGCCCAACGCCTAGGGCGCGTTGAGACACGGTTGGACACTGTCGATGCAAAGCTCGATGACACCAATGCCCGGGTTCGCTCGCTGGAGGACACCACCGTCGAGATCAAAGACCTGCTCATCCGCGCGCTCGAAAAATAGCTGTCAGTGCGGCGGCCAGATCGCCCCGCTCCCCAACCGTCACGCGGTCCAGTCCCAGCCACCCGGCCATCGTCGCCAACTGATCGGCCAGCTCGCCGGCAACCCGGGCCGGATCCCGGCCGGGCTCGATGAACGCGCCGGGCACGTGCAGCGCGCCGGAATTCCGATCAGCCTTGAGGTCCACCCGGGCGACCAATTCCCCGTCGAGCAGCAGCGGCCACACGTAGTAGCCGTACTGACGTTTAGCCGCCGGGGTGTAGATCTCGATGCGGTAGTGGAAACCGAACAGTCGCTCCACGCGGGGCCGGAAGAAGATCAGCGGGTCGAACGGGCAGAGCAGCGCGGTCCCGCGGTCGCTGCGCGGCACGGCCTGGCCAGTACGCAGGTAGGCCGGGACCGTCCACTCATCGACCCGCACGGGTTCCAGTTCGCCCGCGGCCACCAGGTCGGCGATGGCAGGCTTGGACTGGTCGGGCCGCAGCCGGAAATAGTCGCGGATATCGGCCTCGGTACCCACGCCCAGAGCGGTCGCCGCCCGCAGCGTCAACTCCCGGACCGCCTCGGCGTCATCGATCTCCCGCGCCACGACGTCGGCAGGCAGCACCCGTTCGACGAGGTCGTAGTGGCGAGCGAATCCGGTCCGGTGCGCGGTGGTGAGCACCCCGGAGGCGAACAGCGCCTCGGCCACCCACTTGGTTTCGCTGCGATTCCACCAGGCACCCTTGCCGCGCTTGGTTCCACCCTGCAGATACGCCTCGATCTGGCCGGCGGTACTCGGACCCAGTTCGGCCACCGCGGACACGACATCCTCGACGAGGCGGGGGTTTTCCTCCACAATCTCCACACCCCAACGGCCACCGGTGTATTCGTGCATCCGCCAGCGCAGCAGCGGCCAGTCCTCGACGGCCATCAGTGCCGCCTCGTGTGCCCAGTACTCGACCAGTAGCCGCGGCGATCGTGCGCTGTGACTCCACGCCGCGGCGTCGAGCACGTCACGGTCATACGGGCCGAGCCGGCTGAACACCGGCGCATAGTGGGCCCGCACCGCCACCGACACCGAGTCCAGTT
>CALQLM010000077.1 GCA_943331415.1 Bifidobacterium breve | reverse complement strand
GACTATCGCCTCCGCGCTGAGCACCTCTGCGGCACCGGTCGCAGCGGTGCCGCAGGCCGCTCGGTCCGTGACGCCCAGGGCGGTCGCTGCTCGCGGGAAGGCTGCGATGCAAACCTCCGCTGCGGATACCGTTTCGGCCGGCGCAGCCGAGTCTGATGGCACCGCCAAGCCGGTGAGCCCGCAGCGCGCCAAGCGGGCGGCGAAGGCGGCCAGATGATCCCGGCGGCTGGATGATTACGGCTAGATGATGTAGTCGAACGTCGTCGCCATACCGGCTTCGGCGTGATAGGTGTTGTGGCAGTGCAGGGGCCAGTAGCCGGGATTGTCGGCGACGATCGCGACCTTCAGCGACTGGTTGGGAATCACAATGACGGTGTCCTTGCGCGCACCCAGTTTGCCGTCTGGGTTGAACACCTGGAAGGTGTGCCCGTGCAGGTGCATCGGATGCCACATCCTGCTGCTGTTGGTGAACGTCATCGTGGCCTGCTGACCCTGCTTGATAGTGAAGGGTTTGTTGTTCGGATAGGGCCCGTTGATGCCCCACTCGTAACCGGTGGCGGCCGCGGTCAGATCCGCCGTCATCTCGGTGTCGGCCTTGGTGAACTTCAGTTGGGCCTCCGGGGTGGCGGTGAACATGTCGATCGTGCCGACTACGCCATTGAGTTCAGGTGGCTGATAGGCGATCGGCGGCAGACTACCCGCTCCGGTGGATAGCAGCGCTCGCGCCGAGGCGTTCTTGCCCTCGGCCAGCGCGACCATGGGGAACATTCCGTCGCCGGCGGTGACGATGGCGTCATAGCGTTCGCCCATGCCCAGCAATAGGGCATCGACCTCGGTCGGCACCACAGGGAAGCCGTCGGTATGGGTGACTGTCATCCGGTGGCCGGCCAGTGCGACCCGGAACGCGGTATCGGATCCGGCATTGATGAAGCGCAGACGGATCCGCTGCCCCGGTTTGGCAGTGAAAGTTGTTGGTGCCTCTGGGATCCTGCCGTTGATGACGTAGTAGGGGTAGGTGACGTCGCCCGGGTCGCCGCCGAGCAGCTTGCTGCCGCCCGCGCCGTCACCGCCCATAGCCCCCATGCCGCCACCCATGGTGCCCATGCCGTTTTGCTTGAGATCGTCGAGGATCTGCTGAGGTGACTTACCCACGCCGTCGGTCCAGTCATCGAGCATCACGATCCATTCGGCGTCGTAGTCTGCGGGAGCCTTGGGGTCGTCGATGATCAGCGGCAGATACAGACCGGTGTCGGAGTCCACACCGGTGTGCGGGTGTGCCCAGTAGGTTCCCGGATCGGGAACTGAGAACTTGTAGGTGAACGATCCACCGGCCGGGACGTTAGGAGTGGCCGGCATGGCGCCATCCATGTTGTTCTGCAAGGCAAGGCCGTGCCAGTGCATGGAGGTTTCTGTGTCCAGTTTGTTGGTCAGGGCCACCTCGAGTTCGTCGCCGACATTGGCGCGGATCAGCGGTCCGGGAACGGTGTCGGCGTAACCGAGGGTGTTGACCACTTTGCCGCCGAGGTCCACCGTGACCGGCCGCGGGGTCAGCGTCATATTGACGGTGCGGCCGGTGTGCGGACGCGCGGCTTCGGCGGCCTTGATGGCCGCGTCCAAGCTGGTGGGAACCGATGTCGGTTGGGTTTGCAGAGTGGCGGTGGGTGTGGCGGACTTCCCGCATGCCGCCAGCGCCGCACCGGCGCCGGCCGCCAGACTGCTGGCGAGGAATATCCGCCGACTCAGATCCCTGCGCTGCGAACTGGCTTCGGTCATGGTTGCCTCTCTTCTATTTCGGGACTTACAGTTTCATACCAAGGGTGTGTCGCACGCGTCCGCCGATTGGACCGCTATCCGGATGACTGGAGATTCCCCCGATCGGGGGAACTCACATCCAGATGACTGCGTCATCGCGGTCTCGTGGGTGAGCCAGTGGGTGGCCGGGGCCGAGGAGATCAGCGGTGATCCCGGCGCAAAACCGATACATCGGCAAATCGAACGCGGTGTTGCTCATCGGTTCCTCGATGAAGTGGCCGAGTCGCTCGGCCACGATGAACAGCGCCATGATGAGGATGCCCACGGTGATGCCGAGGGCGGTGTCGTGGCCGGCGTTGTCCAACCGGGTGCAGACGAGGATCCCGAAGAACCAGGCCATGGTCCGAACGAAGATGGCGTAGGGAAGCGGGATCGGTTGGTTGCGAATCCGTTCCAGCCCGCCTGCGGCCATCGCCTGCGCGGTGTTGAGATTGGTCAGTATGACCCGGCCCTGGCGGTCGATCCTGTCGGCGCGGACCAGATCGCGCACGTCGGCAGCTTGCAGACCCAGCAGGGTGCCTGCGCTCGCGTCGGGTGGATCCTCTGGAGTCAGTGCGGCGACCTCGGGCAGGGCGGCCACTCTCCGAAGTTCGGCGGTCAACTGCCAGGCATGGCGTACCTGGCGCCTGCGCATCCGGTCGACCACTATGGCCATTTCGTCGCTGCAGTCGTCGACGGCGATCAAGGCGTTGCTGATTGCGCGACACTTTCCGACCATAGTGCCCCACAGAGTTCTGGCCTCCCACCAGCGACTGTAGGCATTGCTGTTGCGGAAGCCGATGAACACCGACACCACGACGCCGAGTAATGGAACGATCGCGGCAGCGCCCTGGAACTGAACTTTGTCGGAGAGCGCGGCCATGACAGCAGCGACGATCATCACCGCCAGCAGGTCATAGCGCATCATCCACAGCACCACGCCGACGGCCTTCGGCACACCGAACCGCCTGGTCTTGCGGATCATGGTTGTCCCATCTCTTCGCTCATGACGACGGTGACGACGGTTCCGCCGCCCTCGTTGGGTAGGAACGATATCGATCCGCCCGCGGCCTCGACCCCATTGATCAACGATGCAAGACCGATATGGCCGTGCGCAACGCGATCGGCGAGGATTGCCGTTTCGAAGCCGATCCCGTTGTCCGTGACGCTCAGCGTCGTCAGATCGCCGTCACGGCGCAGCGTCACGGTGACATGGGTGGCACCAGAGTGCTTGTGCGCGTTGGCAAGCAGTTCCCGAGCGGCCCGATAGAGCAGAGTCTGGGCTTGGGGCCGCCCGACGTCGTCGAGTTCGGTGGCGAACTCGATATTCCAGCGCCGCTGGTACTTCTCGACGAGTTCCTGCACCGCCGCGGTGAGTCCGACCTGGGCAAGGACCTGCGGGTGCAGGGTGGCGACGGTGGTCCGCAGGGTGGTGACTGTTTCGCGCAGTGCGGCATCAAGACGGTCGAAGCTCTCCGCGTTCGGGTTGTCGCGCAGATCATCGAGATTCAGCCGCGCCGCGAGGAGATTCTGCAGCGGTCCGTCGTGGAGTTGCTCGGAGAGTTCCCGGTTCTGGCGCTCCTCGGCGCGCATGGATTCGGCAACCAACCGACGTCGAACATCGAGGAGGAGTTGAACGCGAGCAGCGCGCCGCGCCAGGGTGAACGACAATGCGGTGATGGCTACCGTCAGCCAGAGAAGGCAGCCGACCTGGACGTAAACCACATGCGGGACGTGCCCCATTTGCTCGTCGCGGTTGGCATAGACGATCCAGGCGAGCAGATAGCCCCCTGATGCGCTCAGGCCCAGCGCCGCGGTGATCAGCGGGCTGTCGAGAAATGCGACTGAGATCGGCAGCAGGAAGAAGATCGGCAGCAGCGATTTCGTCGCCGGGCCTGATGCGACGCACAGGAGAATGACCATCACCACGTCGACGCTTGTTGAGGCCCACACATACCACCAGCGGATCGGCCCGCGGAGGATCAGGATCAGCCAGGCTACCGAGGCGACGGCATAGACCACGAGCACGATCGCGAAGACCGTGTCGAGCCAATGCGAGACGTGGGTGAAGTGCACCAGCAGAGCGATGAGCGCGATGAGCGCGAGCCGCAGAAATGACCGGATCCGCAGCGGCTCGGCAGTCAGGAAATCAAGAACGCCGACGACGACACGCCTCACGTCAGTCCAGAAGTCCTCGGCGCATCGCCTCGGCAACCGCGGCTGCCCGATCCCCGACGCCGAGCTTCTCGTAAAGGCGCTGCACATGTGTCTTGACCGTCGAGGGTGCAAGGAACAGCGCCTTTGCGATCATCGGGATGCTGCCGCCCTCGGCGATCATGGCAAGGACCTCCCGCTCCCGGGCGCTCAGTGTCGGACCGCTGGGCTCGGCTCGGCGGCGGATCTCGGTGGCAAGCCCGGCGGCCAACTGCGGCGCCACCACATCGCGGCCTTCGGCGCAGTCGATCACGGCCTGCACGATTTCCGCGCGCGAGGACTCCTTGGGCAGGTATCCCGCCGCGCCCTGCTGGAGGGCGTGGTAGACGATCGCGGCATCATCGTTCGCTGATACCAGCAGCACTCGGGTCGGGAGTTCGTCACGCAGCACCGCCGCAGCGACCTGCGCGCCGTCCATGCCGGGCATCTGATGGTCCAACAGGGCCACCTGGGGCTGATGTTTCTTGATCGCCTCCAGCGCCGAGGGACCGTCTTCTGCCTCGGCCACCACCTCGACGAGGCCGCTGCCGGTCAGTGCCCGGACCAGACCATCCCGAAACAGCGGGTGATCGTCGGCCACGATCGCCCGCACCTTGTGGTTGTTGAAGGTCTCACGCACCCTGAAAATATCGCATATACGTCCCCGGATTGAGCTAAAGATGCCCGCTGCGAGGCTCTCTCCAGCATGTTTTCAGGGCGTGGCGCGTTCGGGTGGAGGTACTTCGAGGGGATCGACGTGACCCGTCGGCAAATGGTCGGGCGGCTCGATTCGCAACATGTGCGCCACCGGCACGTCGGTCGAGGAATGCAGGATGATGGACATGGCGATCGTCACGGCGATCAGGTCGAAGAGCAACTCGCCATTCGGCACCCCGGCCTGCAGGACGAGCAGGCCGTAGACCACTGATGCGAAGCCCTTGGGGCCGAACCACGCGGCGGTCAGTCGCTCGGAGCGGGGCATCGGGGTACGCAACAGCGACAGCAGCATCGAGGCCGGCCGGACCACCACGATGGCCAGCACCGCCAACAGCCAGCCCTGCCAACCCAGATGGGACAACCGTTCCGGAGTGATCAGGGCACCGAAAACCAGAAGCGCGGCGAACTTTGTCAGCTCGGAGAGCAGATCGCCGAACGGCTCGAAACTCTCAGCGGCAACGTGGTCGAGAGTGGCCAGCGCGGAGCCTGCCGCGAATGCGGCGAGGTAGGGATTGGCATGGGTGAGATGACATATCGCGTACACCACCACCGCGATCGCGACGGGACCCAGGGGCTGCAATCGCGGCTCAGCGGTGAGGAACTTGGTGCGCCAGGCCAGTGCGACCACTGCCGCCACACCGATTCCGATAGCCAGACCCAGCACCAATTCCAGCAGCACCGTGCCGACATGGGAACTCTCGTGTTTGGCCATGGCCAGGAAAATCAGGACGAAGGGCAGCGCCAGTCCGTCATTGAGTCCGGATTCCACATTGAGAAGGCGTCGCAGCCGCAACGGCACATCGGCCCGGCCCACCAGCGCCGAGGCGAACACCGGGTCGGTGGGCGAGAGGATCGCACCGAGCAGAAAGGCCGTCGGCCAATCGAGATTGACCAGATAGTGCGCGGGAACGGCGATCCCGATCATCGCCAGCGGCATACCGAGTCCTAACGCGCGGCCTGACAACCGCCAGCCCTCGCGCAGGGCCGGTACACTCGCGCGTTGGCCATCGGTGAACAACACGGTGAACAGTGCGATATCGGCGAGAACCGCGACGATCTCGTCTTCGGAGCTCTTCTGAACCAGGCCCAGCCCGCCGGGCCCGAGCAGCGCGCCCGCCAGCAGGAACATCAGGGCGGTGGATAGTACGGTGCGCGCGGCAATCCCGGACAGCGAAACACTGATCAGCAGGACAACACCGAACGCCAAGACGAACGCCATGCCCGGCCCCCTCGCTGTCGTGATCCCGGTCGACGCCCCATGGTGCCACCGTGAGCCATACCTCTAGGCGCAGTTCGGGCAAAGTCCGGCTGGCTCTGCAGGTAATGCCTCGTCGGATCTGCCTACCTCAGTGGCCCAGGACCGCCTAGTGTTCATAGCGTGATTACTCGGCCCGAATCCGTCGACTTCCACTTCGACATCATGTGTCCGTACGCCTACCAGACATCCCGATGGATCCGTGAGGTCGCGGATCGCACCGGGCTGCAGGTGAATTGGCGGTTCTTCAGCCTCGAGGAGATCAACCGCCTGGAGGGTAAGAAACATCCGTGGGAGCGGGAATGGTCCTACGGCTGGTCGATGATGCGGATCGGAGCGTTGCTGCGCCGCCGGTCGATGGCCGATGTCGATGCCTGGTACGAG
>CALQLM010000076.1 GCA_943331415.1 Bifidobacterium breve | reverse complement strand
CGGGGAGTTCAGCGCGAAGTTCGCCTCTGCGGTGGCGGCCAACCCCTTCGTGGGAGAGCCGATCATCATCAGCGCCGACGCCGGCAGCGCGCCGGAGCCGCAGTCCGACCCTTCGGTGGATGCCATCGCGTGGGCGCATAACGAGACTTCGACCGGCGTGGCCCTGGCAGTCCGCCGTCCTGAGGGGTCCGGCGACGCCCTGATTCTCATCGACGCAACCTCAGGTGCCGGTGGGCTGCCGGTAAACATGGCCGACTGCGACACGTATTACTTTGCGCCCCAGAAGAGTTTCGCCAGCGACGGCGGACTGTGGCTGGCCATCATGTCGCCGGCAGCGCTGGCCCGGGTCGAGTCGATCGCGCAATCGGGCCGCTGGGTGCCCGACTTTCTGTCGTTACCGATCGCGGTGGACAACAGCCTCAAGAATCAGACCTACAACACTCCGGCGATAGGCACGCTGGTGCTGATGGCCGATCAGATCGACTGGATGCTCGGCAACGGCGGCCTGGACTGGACGGTCAAACGCACCGCCGACTCGTCGTCCCGGCTGTACTCCTGGGCGGAGGCCTCGTCCTACGCCATGCCGTTCGTAGCGGATCCCGCCCTGCGTTCCCAGGTGGTGGGCACGATCGATTTCACCGATGATGTCGACGCGGCGGCGGTCGCCAAGGTGCTTCGCGCCAACGGGATCGTCGACACCGAGCCGTACCGGAAACTGGGCCGCAACCAGCTGCGGGTAGCGATGTTTCCCGCGATCGACCCCGACGATGTCACTGCGCTGACACACTGCGTGGATTGGGTCGTCGAACACCTTTAGACCCACCCGTAACAGGCGCGTGTCGCGTTCATTCGGTCGACGCGGGCTGGGTTAGATTCCGGGCAGAAGGAGGTCGACATGCGGGAACTCACTCTCATTGGACTCGATGTCGACGGAAAGCACGTCATCTGCGAAGGTGGCGACCCCGCCGACAAATTCCTGGTTCGAGTAGACGACCGGTTGCGTGCCGCGGTACGCGGCGACCGGACGTGGCTGGGCCAGACCGCACGAGATAGTGAGGTCAAAGGCGTGCTGCGGCCCAAAGATATTCAGGCTCGGATCAGGGCGGGCGCCACGGTCGAGGAGGTCGCCGAGGCGGCCGGCGTGGATGTCTCCAAGGTTGAGCGATTCGCGCACCCGGTGCTGCTGGAACGTCAGCGCGCTGCTGAGTTGGCCACCGCCGCACATCCCGTGCTGGCCGATGGACCGGCGCTGGAGACCCTGCTGGAGACCATCACCGCGTCACTGTCCGAGCGGGGTCTGAGTTCGGAGGCCACCGATTGGGACGCCTGGCGTACCGATGACGGTCGCTGGACGGTCCGGATGTGCTGGATGGCGGGATTGTCGGAGAACTTCGCACATTTCCGATTCACACCGGGTGCCCACGGCGGCACCGTGACCGCGATCGACGAGTCGGCCAGCGAACTGATCGACCCGGAGTTCGAGCGTCCGCTGCGGCAGGTGGCCCCGGTGTCACAACTGGAGTTCGAGGAGCCACCCGCCCTGCCTGCTCCCATCCCGACCGGTGAGCAGCAGCCCTCGCGGCCGACATCGTCGTCCCGCAACAAGCGCAAACCCGCCGTACCTGCCTGGGAAGACGTCCTACTCGGGGTGCGGTCCAGCGGCGAACGCTGACCTAGCGGACAGTCAAAGCCACCAGGGTTATCCATCCGACGGCCACCCCGACGGCAGCACCGAGCACAAACCATCTTCTGACGGGCATGCGCCGCCATCCCCATAGCGTGGGTGCCAGACCCCCAACGGCCACCAGGTTCAACACGATCGACACCCACGGATTCACCCGGGTCATACCCATACTCAAGACCACGATTGCCGTGCCGGTGATCGCCGCCACGAAAGCAGCGACCGTCAGCCCGGTTCCCCAGGGCGTCGAATCGTCAGACATGAGGTCAGGTTATCGGTCCTCACGTCGCGCCCGCTCGTAGAACGCACATGCCGCTGCGGTCGCAACGTTGAGTGAGTCGGTGCCACGCGACATCGGGATGCGAACACGAACATCGCTGGCACGCATCGTGGTTTCGGTCAGCCCCGGCCCCTCCGCCCCAACAAGCACCGCGACCTTGCGTCCGTTCACACTCTCCATCGCACCGGCCAATGTCTGGGCTGTCGATTCGGGGGTCAGAGCCAGTAGCTGAAAGCCGTTACTGCGCAACAACTCTAAGTCGCCCGGCCAGTGCGCGGCCCGGGCGTAGGGCACCAGCAGCGCGTGACCCATCGACACCCGCACCGCGCGCCGGTAGAGCGGATCGGCGCACCCAGCACCGAAGATCACTGCGTCGACGCCAAGCCCGGCGTCATTGCGAAAAATCGAGCCCAGGTTCTCGTGATCGTTGACACCCTCGAGCACGGCGACGGTACGGGCGCCGGTCAGCACCTGCGCGGTGGTCAACTCCGGCGACCTGCGCGCCACACCCAGCACGCCGCGGTTGAGGTGGAAACCAACGACCTCGGCCATGACCTCCACCGAAGCTCGATAAAAC
Source organism: Bifidobacterium breve (assembly GCA_943331415.1). GTDB lineage: Bacteria > Actinomycetota > Actinomycetes > Mycobacteriales > Mycobacteriaceae > Mycobacterium. Next base: position 3,805 of record CALQLM010000076.1, on the reverse strand, counting down.
GGTGCCGCCGTGCCGCTGAGATCACCCGCGAGTTCAGCAAGCCGGCGGTCGGTGCCCAGGAAGGCATGCGGAATAAACCGCGATGCCAGCATGCGCTGCACCACCAACACGCCCTCAGCGATCACCAGGCCCTTGCCGGTCGGAAGATCGGGCCGACGGTCGATGCTGTTGAGATCGCGGAAGTCATCGACCCGTTGGTCGCCGGGGTCGGTGATATCGATGACACCGGGGCCGTCCACGTCGCTAGGTTACGGTGAACGGCGATGGCACCCGACTCCGAACCGGCACCTCCACCGCTATCGCCCGCGCTGATGGATCCGCGACCGGTGATCGCAGTCGGTGCTGTGCTCTGGGCACTGGCACTGCTCGCGGCCTTCGCCGTTCCGGCACTGCACAGCTGGCGACCGATCACTCTCGCCGGCCTGGGTGTCGGCGTGTTCGGGCTCTCGCTTTTCCTCTGGCAGCGCTCAGCGGCCCGCCGGGGCGCCAGGGGCGCGCAGACCGGTCTAGACCCCCACCAGTAATCGAAGGAGAACCATGGCAGCGCCGCTCTTACAAGCAGAGGTCGAGATCAACGCACCCGTCAGCAAGGTCTGGAGCCTGGTCTCGGATCTGAGCCGGATGCCGCAGTGGAGCCCACAGTGCCGGGTGATGAAGCTGCTCGGCCCGCTGCGGCCGGGCACCCGGACGCTCAACCTCAATCGGCACAAAATGCTCTTCTGGCCCACGACCTCAGTGATCACCGAGGTCGTGCCGGAGCGCAAGCTGGCGTTCCGGGTACCGATCAACACCACCGTGTGGACCTACGAACTGGAGCCGACGGCCACCGGCACCCGGCTGGTGGAGACACGGCATGCCGAAAAGGGTGTGACTGCGGTTTCCACCGCGATCACCAAAGCGGCACTCGGTGGCGTGGATACTTTCGAGACAGAACTAATCGAGGGGATGAACCAGTCGCTGGCCCGGATCAAGGCTGCGGCCGAAGGTCACTGATCTTCGCTGGGCGCAGCTTCCGACACAACGGGATCGTCTGAAACCACAACGGGATCGTCTGAAACGTCAACGGGCGGCGGCACTTCCGGAGCTTCGATCAGAGGCTGGACCTCAACGACCTCGAGAACACCGTCGTCATAGGGCTCGTACAGTGCTGATCCGGTCAGCGGTGGTGCCGGAGTGTCGGAGTGCGCACCACACCCGTAGGTGAAATCAACCACCTGCCCGTCGGCCGACATCGCGTTACAACAGACGCCGAACATCGTCCCGAGCGCGCCGGCCAGGGGGACCATGAACCCGCAGTCGCGGCAAACCCGCTTGGTGGCGCGCGCCATCGCCGAACCCGGACCGTGGTCTCCGTCATGCCAGCGCTGGGCGGCATCGTCGCGGCCGAATGAGCTGAGTACCTGCCGACGACCGAATCCGATCTCGTAGGCAGTGTCATCGATGAACGGGTCGCCGGTGGCAACGAAGCCGGGTACCAGTCGCACATCATCGGTCAGAGGGGACAGCAGATCCCCGGCTCCCAGATCGCCGGGTCTGACCCGCTCCTCCCACGGCAACCACTGCGGGGCCAGGATCGCCGTCGGGCCCGGAACCAGCACCACCTCGCTGACGGTGGCGCGTTCGGCGCCCGGGTAGGCGGCTACCACCACGGCCCATTGCCAACCGTGATAGCCCGCCATGGTGGCCAGGAAGCGGTGGGTGGCGGCAGACTCGTCTTCGAACTCGACGCCGAGGTAGTCCCCGACGGTATCGCCGCTGAACTCGATAACGGCCTGTCTCGCCTGGTCGACCGCCGCTTCCAGAATCGCGGCAACGGCTTCCGTCGGCTCGACCCTGTGGGCCGTGTCCGCGGGTTCTACGGTGTCGATCTGGCTGTCCATCATTCCTAATCTTGCCTCACCCGCAATCGGCACAGCCACACCGGTCGGCTGCACGCCTGTGGTGGCGCCATGAGGGACAATCGACACCGTGTCCGGACGGCGGCGAGAGCACCCCAGTGCGGGGCCGGCTTCCGCCCCGATCCGCCGCGGCAGGCGCGAGCATCCCGGCATGGCGAATTACCCCAGCGATGAGGGCAATTTCCGCCGCATCGAGGTCGGCCGAACCGACGCCACGGTCAACGCCAACCGGTATCTGCCGCCATTGGACACCGACCGCATTCGGGCCCAGAGTCACTTCGACGAGGAGGTCGGCGAATCCGATGACCGGGTCACCGTCACCAGATCCGCCGCACTGCGCAGCCGTGAGATGGGTTCGCGGATGTATGACATGGTGCAGCGCGCCGCAACCGCCGACGGGGCCGACAAATCCGGTCTGACCGCTCTCACCTGGCCTGTGGTGGCTAACTTCGCGGTGGACTCCGCGATGGCGGTGGCGTTGGCCAACACACTCTTCTTCGCCGCCGCCACCGGTGAAAGCAAGGGCCGGGTTGCGCTGTATCTGCTCATCACGATCGCCCCGTTCGCCGTGATCGCGCCGGTGATAGGGCCGGCACTGGATCGCGTCCAACATGGGCGGCGCGCCGCATTGGCGATGTCATTCCTGCTGCGCACGGTGCTGGCGATCGTGCTGATCATGAACTACGACGGTGCCACGGGCGGCTTCCCGTCATGGGTCCTCTACCCCTGTGCGCTGGGAATGATGGTGCTGTCCAAATCGTTTTCGGTGCTGCGCAGTGCGGTCACGCCCCGGGTAATGCCCCCGACCATCGACCTGGTGCGGGTTAACTCTCGGCTGACAATGTTCGGATTGATCGGCGGAACGATCGTCGGTGGCGGTATCGCGGCGGGCATCGAGTACATCCTCTCCAAGGCGTTCGAACTTCCCGGCGCGCTCTTCGTCGTTGTGTTCGTCACCGTGGCGGGCGCCTCCCTGGCGATGCGTATCCCACGGTGGGTCGAGGTCACCGAAGGTGAGGTTCCGACCACCCTCAGCTACCACGGTGGTAGCCGAGGCGGGGCCTGGGGCTGGCTTGACGAGGAGCCGACCGAGCTGATCGGATCACCGCGACAACCGCTGGGCCGCAACATCATCACCGCCCTGTGGGGCAACTGCACGATCAAGACAATGGTGGGTTTCCTGTTCCTCTACCCGGCGTTCGTCGCCAAGTCGCATGACGCCAGCGGCTGGGTGCAGTTGGGCATTCTCGGGTTGATCGGGGCCGCGGCGGGTATCGGTAACTTCGCCGGCAATTTCACCGCAGCCCGGCTGCAGCTTGGCCGGCCTTCGGTATTGGTGGTGCGAGCGGCAATCGCGGTCACCGCCGTGTCCCTGGCCGCCGCCGTCGCAGGCACTCTCATCGTTGCGGCCGTGGCCACATTGGTGACCTCGGGTGCCAGTGCGATCGCCAAAGCCTCGCTGGACGCGTCCCTGCAGGACGACCTTCCGGAGGAATCGCGGGCTTCAGCCTTCGGCCGGTCCGAGTCGGTGCTCCAACTGGCCTGGGTCCTCGGCGGGGCGCTCGGAGTGCTTGTCTACACAGATCTGTGGGTGGGATTCACCGCGGTCAGCTCGCTTCTGATCCTCGGCCTGGCCCAAACCGTGATGAGCTATCGCGGCGCCTCACTGATCCCCGGCCTCGGGGGCAACCGCCCGGTGCTGGCCGAGCCCGAGGGAACCCCGGCGGCGGCGCACCGGTGAATCGGCTCGGCGGCTGGGTCGTGGCGACCCTGGTGATCCTTGCCGCGGCCGGTTCCGGGGTGGGCGCCTGGATGCTTGTCCGCGATCACGGCGCTGTGCTGCCGGAGATCAGCGCCTACTCCCTCGGCGAGACGGTGCGGGTGGGCCCCTATGTGTACTGCAATGT
>CALQLM010000075.1 GCA_943331415.1 Bifidobacterium breve | reverse complement strand
GGCGATGATGGCCGGCTTGCTGGTCTCGCTGATCGTCCGCCGACGGCGGGTGTGGGCTCGGATCTCACCTGACGGCCCGGGTACGGTGAATGTCGAGTTGGGCGGACTGGCCCGCACCGACAATTCCGGTTGGGGCGGCGAGTTCGACACGCTTGCCCAGCGAGTAGCGGAGGGTTCGTGAACACCGACCACATCGATATCGGACTGGCCCGGTATTCGGACTGGGCGTTTACCGCCTCAGTCATCGTCCTGGTAATGGCGCTGATGTTGCTCGCCGTGGAACTCGCTTCCAGTCGCGGCCTTCGTGCCGAGCACCGCGAACTGGTGAGCGCCGGAGGGGTCCCCGCGGACGCCGATCGACCCGGTGTTGTGGTGGAGACGCCGACGACCCCACTGCCGGACCGATTCGGCAAGGCCGGTCTGGCCCTGGTCTATCTCGGTATCGCATTGTTGCTCGGCTGCATCGTGCTGCGCGGACTGGCCACCGCGCGCGCACCGTGGGGCAACATGTACGAGTTCATCAATCTGACCAGCTTCTGCGGTCTGGCTGCCGCAGCGGTGGTGCTGCGCAAGCCTCAGTTCCGGGCGCTGTGGGTGTTCGTTCTGGTTCCGGTATTGATTCTGCTCACGGTGTCCGGCAAATGGCTGTACACCCACGCGGCGCCGGTGATGCCCGCACTGCAGTCCTACTGGTTGCCGATCCACGTGTCGGTGGTCAGCCTCGGATCGGGAGTGTTCTTGGTCGCCGGGGTCGCCAGCATCCTGTTCCTGCTGAAGATGTCGCGGTTCGGGGACGGCGCATTGGCAGGTGTGGTCTCACGTTTGCCCGACGCCCAGTCGCTGGACAGGATCGCCTACCGAACAACGATTTTCGCATTCCCGGTTTTTGGTTTCGGAGTCATCTTCGGTGCCATTTGGGCCGAGGAGGCGTGGGGACGTTACTGGGGCTGGGACCCCAAGGAAACGCTGTCATTCATTGCGTGGGTGATCTATGCGGCCTACCTGCACGCCCGATCGACCGCCGGCTGGCGGGACAAGAAGGCGGCGTGGATCAACGTGGCCGGGTTCGTGGCCATGGTGTTCAACTTGTTCTTCATCAACCTGGTGACCGTGGGCTTACATTCCTACGCCGGAGTGAGCTAGCGCGGTTTTTTATCGCCGCCGCCGAGCTTCCAGAGGAAGTCTGGGTCGTCATCAGGGCCGATGACCCGCGTGGGGGGGCGTTGGGCATGCGCACGCGCCACCCGCACACCGACGTAGACCAAGGTCGCAATGGCCAGTATGAGCAGCAGGTACAACACAACAAACCTCCTTGGTTCGAATATACGCGCGTCGGTAGGCTCGGCATCGTGACGGATGACGGCGCAGAGACAGACGGCCCAAAGACAGACGGCGCAGAGACAAACAGCGAAGCAGGCGGCACCACCGGTCGAATGGTCGCCGACGTGGTTATCTACACCCTGGCCCGGCTGGTGATGGTTGCGGTGCTCACCGCGGCCATCTTCTTCGGCGCTCGTTGGATCGGCATTACCGAGTTCCCACTTGTGATCGCGATGCTGTTCGCGATCGTGATTTCGCTACCGCTGGGTATCTGGTTGCTGGCCCCGCTGCGTCGGCGCGCAACCGCGGGAATTGCCGACGTCGATGAGCGTCGCCGCCATGACCGCGAGCAGCTGCAGGCCAGGCTGCGGGGGGAGGAGCCGCCGGAGTAGTTCGGGCTCCGGAGTAGTTCGGATTCAGCTGCCGAATGCCAGCGCGGCCGCCACCGCGAGCGACCACACCAACATCGCCAGTCCGGTATCGCGCAGCACCGGGATCAAATCCCGGCCACCCTGTCCTCGACGAATCGGCCCGGCCGCCCGCAGCGCCAACGGCACGGCGAGCAGGCCGAGGGCGCACCATGGTGTGGCCCGCATCAACGCGACCGTCAGGATTGCGGCCAGCACCAGCAGTGACTGGTACAGCACCCGGGTGCGACGGTCGCCAAGCCGAACCGCCAGCGTCATTTTTCCCGCGACTGCATCGGTCGGGATATCGCGAAGGTTGTTGGCCACCAGCACCGCCGACGACATCGCGCCGACGGCCACCGCGAGCACGGCCCCCACCCAGTCGATCCGCAGTGCCTGGGTGTACTGCGTGCCGAGCACCGCCACCAAGCCGAAGAACACGAACACTGCGACTTCGCCGAACCCCGCGTAACCGTAGGGTCGTGACCCGCCGGTATACAGCCAGGCCCCGGCGACGCAGACCACACCCACCGCGATAAGCCACGGTTCGGTCAGGATCGCCAGTTCGACGCCGGCTACCGCGGCCACGGCGAGGCTGGCGACCGCGGCGGTCAGCACGGCCCGCGGGGCAGCCACCTTCGAGCCGACCAGGCGGAGCGGACCGGCACGATCATCATCGGTGCCACGGATACCGTCGGAGTAGTCGTTGGCATAGTTCACCCCGACGATCAGGGCCATCGAAACCACCAGTGCCAGTAGTGCTTTCCACCAGATCGCGCTGTGCAGCCAGGCGGCCGCACCGGTGCCGGCGATCACCGGTGCGATCGCGTTGGGCAGGGTGCGTGGACGTGCTCCCTCAATCCACTGCGCGACGCTGGCCATCAGTGACCGGCCAGTTGTAGCACCAGGTTGATGGTGCTGGCCAGGACGATCGCGCCCAGCATGAACGACACCAGTCCTTGCGCCATCACCGATCCGCGCATGGGCCGGCTGGCGATGTCGGTGTCCGACACCTGGTAGGTCATGCCCACGGTGAATGCCAGATAGGCGAAATCGAGGAAGCGGGGCCGATAGTCGGTTTGGTGAAACTGGATGGTCTCAGGCTCCTCGGCCAGGTAGTACAGCTGTGCGTAGCGCAACATGAACGTGGTGTGGATGGCGAACCAGGCCGCGACGACACTGACGATGCCAACCGTCGCCTCGACCACATGACGCTCTGGTCCGGCGCCGGCCAGCAGGTAGCCCACCCCGGCCAAGCTGGCGATGCTGGAGACCAGGATGATGATGTGTGAGGGCGTCGGAGCGCCGTCCTGGTGCCGACGCTTGATGTGGTCCTCAGTCTCTGTCCCATCCAACGGCGCGACGACGAACCAGGTGGCGGCCAGATAGACCGTCGCCGCAACGATCCATCCCACCGCCGGCGAGTAGTGCCACTCATCCCGCGCCGCCCCGATCACCACCGCAGCCACTAAACCAAGAGTCAACGCGATACCCAGTCGGACCATGCCAGCGAGCCTAATGGCTCACAATGGTCTTCGTGATCGGCGTCATCGGTGGCAGCGGCTTCTATACCTTCTTCGGCGATGACGCCCGCAGCGTCAATGTCGATACGCCCTACGGCGAACCGAGCGCGCCGATCACCGTCGGCCAGGTGGGGTCACATCAGGTGGCCTTTCTGCCGCGCCACGGTCTCAGCCACGAGTACTCGCCGCACACCGTTCCGTATCGCGCCAATATGTGGGCGCTGCGTGCACTCGGCGTGCGCCGGGTGTTCGGACCCTGTGCGGTGGGTAGTTTGACCGCCGAACTCGGGCCCGGCGCGGTCGTCGTGCCCGATCAGCTCGTCGACCGGACCCGTGGTCGGATGGACACCTACTTCGATTCCGGCGGGATACACGTCGGCTTTGCCGACCCCTACTGCCCGACCCTGCGGGCCGCGGCCGCCGATCTGCCCGGGGTGATCGACGGTGCCACGATGGTGGTGATCCAGGGTCCCCGCTTCTCGACCCGCGCGGAAAGTGAATGGTTCGCCCGGCAGGGATTCACCCTGGTGAACATGACCGGATACCCCGAGGCGGTACTGGCCCGGGAGCTCGAGATGTGTTATGCAGCAATTGCACTCGTGACCGATGTCGATGCCGGGGTGCATGTCGGCGCGGGTGTCCGGGCCGTCGACGTATTCGCTGAATTCGAGCGGAACATCGGTCCTTTCAAGGCTCTGATCCATCAAGCCATCGATCGGGTGGCGTCAGATCGGGTGTGTACGCACTGTCTGGCCCACGAGGGCGTCGAACTTCCCTTCGACCTGCCGTGAGAGTCCTGCTCACGGGGGCGGCCGGTTTCATCGGCGGGCGAGTGCACGCCGCGTTGCGCTCTGCCGGCCACGATGTCGTCGCGGTGGACACCTTGCTCGAAGCGGCCCACGGCCCGGGCGCCGTGTTACCCGAGGACTGTCGGCGCCTCGACATCCGTGACGCTGATGCTGTCGGGCGGGAGATGGCAGGTCTCGATATCGTCTGTCACCAGGCGGCAGTGGTAGGAGCGGGCGTCAACGCGGCTGACGCTCCGTCGTATGCATCGCATAACGACTATGGCACCGCGGTCCTGCTGGCCGGGATGTACGCCGCAGGTGTTCGGCGGTTGGTGCTGGCGTCCTCGATGGTGGTCTACGGGCAGGGTCTGTATCAATGTCCGGCGCATGGCACGGTGGACCCGTCACCGCGGACCACGGCCGATCTCGAGGCCGGACGTTTCGAACACCGGTGCCCGATCGGCGGTGAGGATCTCACCTGGCAACTGGTCGGCGAGGACGCCCCGCTGCGGCCACGCAGCCTGTATGCCGCGAGCAAGACCGCGCAGGAGAACTACGCGCTGGCATGGGCGGAGTCGACGGGCGGCTCGGTGGTGGCGTTGCGCTATCACAACGTCTACGGGCCGGGAATGCCCCGCGATACGCCGTATTCCGGCGTCGCGGCGATATTCCGTTCCGCACTGGAAAAAGGCGATCCACCACAGGTTTTCGAAGATGGTGGCCAGATGCGTGACTTTGTCCATGTCGACGATGTCGCAGCGGTGAATCTCGCTGCGGTGAACTCCGAGAACGCCGGATTCCTGACCGTCAACGTGTGCTCGGGGCAGCCGATCTCGATCATCGAGGTCGCGACGGCACTGAGTTCGGCCCGAGGTGGCCCGGCTCCGGTGGTGACCGGTCAGTACCGCAGCGGCGACGTCCGCCATATCGTCGCCGATCCGACGCTCGCGGCCGAGCGACTCGGCTTCCGGGCGAAGATCCCGCCCGAGCAGGGATTGCGGGAGTTCGCCTTCGCCCCCCTTCGGGGCTGAGATCGCGCGGCGCATACTGGGCGGGTGAAATCTGAGATTTGTGACCAGTACGGAATCGACTTCCCGCTGTTCGCCTTCAGCCATTGCCGCGATGTCGTCGCCGCGGTGAGCAATGCGGGTGGATTCGGGGTGCTCGGCGGTGTGGCATTCACGCCCGAGCAGCTCGAGAAGGAGTTGTGCTGGATCGATGAGCATGTCAACGGCAAGCCCTACGGCGTGGACATCATCGTGCCGGCCAAGTTCGAGGGCAAGGGCGAGAACCTGACCAAAGCCCAACTCGTGGATCGCATCCCCGAGGACTACCGGAGTTTCATCTCCGACCTGCTCACCGAGCACGACATCCCGCTCGAAGAGGTGCGCATCGCGTCCTCTGCGCTGTCCGGCGACACCGGACAGAGTTTGCTCGAGGTCTCGCTGAATCATCCGATCAAGCTGATGGCCAATGCGCTCGGTGTGCCGCCGGATTACATGATCACCGCCGGCAAGGAACGTGGTATCCCGGTCGCCGCCCTCGTCGGCGCCAAAGAGCACGCAATCAAGCAGGTGCAGGCCGGGGTCGATCTGATCGTCGCCCAGGGCACCGAGGCCGGCGGTCACTGCGGCGAGGTGACGACGCTGGTCCTCATCCCCGAGGTGCTGGAGGCGATCGCCGATATCCCGGGCGGCCGCCAGACGCCGGTACTGGCCGCCGGCGGGATCGTGACGGGTCGGCAGATGGCCGCCTCGGTGGCACTGGGCGCGGCCGGCGCGTGGACCGGATCGGTGTGGTTGACGACGGAGGAGGCCGAGACCGCTCCGCACACCAAATTGAAGATGGTGGCCGCCTCGTCGCGTGACACGATCCGCTCGGCGGGCCGGACCGGAAAGCCCTCCCGGCAACTGGTGTCGGATTGGACCAATGCGTGGGCACCGAACAAGGGTGGTCGTACTCCGTTGCCGTTGCCGCTACAGGCAATGATCGCCGAGCCGGCACTGCGCCGTATCGACAAGCTGGCCGAAGGCGGACACCCGGGCGCTCAGGCGCTGTCCACCTATTTCGTCGGCCAGGGAGTGGGTCTGATGAACAAGATCAAGCCCGCCCGCGAGGTGGTGCTGGAGTTCATCGAGGATTACCTCAACGCGGCTGAACGGCTGTGCCGGTCCATCGAGGACTGAGAAACCCTCCGGCTCACTCGATGCGCTCAAGGCGGACAGTGCAACCCGCTGCGTATTCCCATACCAGTTGCCCACCGTCGAGCCACCGCTTGACTTCCACCCCCGGCAAATTCTGGGGCCGAAGAACGAGTACGCCAT
>CALQLM010000074.1 GCA_943331415.1 Bifidobacterium breve | reverse complement strand
GCATCGCCTTCGGCAATCCCGAATCGCTGACACTGCTGGGGGCGTTGTCGGCGTGGACGCAGCGGGTCCCGCTGATCACGACGGTGGTGGTGCCGCAGCTGCACGACCCGGTCCTGCTGGCCAAATCGCTGGCCACCGGTGACATGCTCTGCGGTGGCCGGCTCACCGTCGGCATCGGGGTGGGTGGCCGCCAGGAGGACTACCTCGCCGTCGGAGCCGACCCCTCGACGCAGACCATGCGTGATATGGCGCAGCGGGTTGATGTCATGAGACGGGTGTGGGCGGGGGAGAAGATCACCGAATCGGTGGTGCCGGTCGGTCCGGCGACGGTTCACGAGGGCGGGCCTCGGCTACTGGTCGGCACCATCGGGCCCAAGACCCTGCGAAGTGCCGCGCCATGGGCCGATGGTCTTGCCGGCATCACGCTGGATCTCGATGTCGCCAAGCAGGATGAGTTGTTCGAGGTCGGCCGCACCGCGTGGGCGCAGGTGGGCAAGCCGAAGCCACACCTGGCCACCTCGTTTTGGTTCGCCCTCGGTGATCCGGCCGGATCCCGCGCTCAGATACACCGCCACCTGCGCCACTACATGAACTGGATCCCGGCCGAGTTCGTCGATGCGATGGCGCCGAACACCGGCTTCGCGGGCACCGAGGACGACCTCGCCGCGGTGCTGAGTCAATTCGCCGCCATCGGTACCAGCGAGATCCACCTCATACCGACCAGCTCCGACCTCGATCAGTTGCGTCGCGTGGCGGACGTCGTCGCCGACTTTGACACCTCACTCGACACAGGGACCACACCATGACCCAGCCGCACGGTAACTACCAACTCGAGATCTACTTCCAGGGATTGAGCGGGGCGCTACCCAGCCTGCCGATGTCCTTCGAGGAACTCCAATCCCGCGCGCAACAGGCGCTGTCGCCGTCAATCTGGTCGTATGTCGCCGGCGGTGCCGGCGATGAGCGCACCCAGCGTGCCAACGTCACCGCGTTCGAGCAGTGGGGACTGATTCCCCGGATGCTCGTCGGCGCCACCGAACGCGATATGTCGGTAGAACTCTGGGGTCGACCTTGGCCGGCGGTGTTCATGGCGCCCGTGGGTGTGATCGGGCTGTGCACGACTGACCGGCATGGCGATATCGCGGCGGCCCACGCGGCCGCGCGCACCGGAGTACCCCTGTGCGTATCGACGCTGACGATGGATCCGCTGGAGGACGTCGCGGCCGAATTCGGCGACACCCCAGGGCTTTTCCAGCTCTACACGCCCACCGATCGCGAGCTCGCCGAAAGTCTGGTGCACCGTGCCGAGGCAGCCGGCTACGCCGGGATTGTCGTCACACTGGACACCTGGATCCCCGGTTGGCGGCCTCGCGATCTTTCCACCGCCAACTTCCCCCAACTCCGCGGGCTGTGCCTGGCCAACTACATCAGCGACCCGCACTTTCGCGCGAAGGTCGATGCTGATATCGACGCCGACCCACGCGCCGCGGTGCCGCACTGGATCAGCATTTTCGGGAACTCGCTGACCTGGAATGACATCCCATGGCTGCGCTCAATCACAAAACTGCCGCTGATCCTGAAGGGCATCTGCCATCCGGATGATGCACGCCGCGCCATCGACGCCGGGGTGGACGGTATCTACTGTTCCAACCACGGTGGCCGTCAGGCCAATGGCGGACTGCCGGCCATCGACTGCCTGCCCGATGTGGTGGCGGCGTGCGGCGATGTGCCGGTCCTGTTCGACTCCGGTATCCGCTCCGGTGCGGATGTGATCAAGGCGCTGGCGTTAGGCGCCACAGCCGTCGGAATCGGCCGACCCTATGCCTACGGCGCCGCATTGGCCGGAACCGATGGAATTGTCCATGTGCTGCGCTCGATCCTGGCTGAAGCGGATCTGATCATGGCCGTTGATGGGTATCCCACGCTCAAGGATCTGACCCCGGAGTCGTTGCGGCGCGTGCAGCGATAGGGCGTGCGACGATAAAACCATGTCGCACCCCTCGACCGCGATCAGTCGTCTCGCTGAAAAACAGAGCACCTCACGGAGCCAACTCGACGAGTTGCTTGACAGCACACCACTGGCCACCATCGCCTTCGTCCGCGACGGGCACCCGGTGGCGCTACCGATCGGATTCGCCCGCATCGCCGACGAGGTGGTCATCCATGGGTCGACCGGATCGCCCTGGCTGAGCGCTCTCACCGGCGGTGCGCAGGCCGCAGTGTCCGTCACGACCCTCGACGGCGTTCTGGTGGCGCGCAGCGGATTCGAATCCTCATTCCAGTTCCGCAGCGCGGTGCTGTTCGGCACGTTCGAAGAAGTCGGCGACAACAAGGTCCACTATCTCGAAACGTTGACCGACACCTTCATCCCCGGCCGCGTCGCCGAACTCCGGTCCAGCAGTCGCAAAGAGATCGCCGCCACCGTCGTGTTGCGGATGGCGATCACGGCGGATAACTGGTCGCTGAAAATCAGCGATGGCTGGCCGGAAGATCCCGAGGAGGATGTCGCCGCCGGCGGCTGGGCAGGTGTGGTCCCGTTGACGACGGTCTACGGTCAGCCACGCCGGGCCCCGGACTGTGACCCGGCGATACCGGTGCCGGCGTCGGTCCGGCGGATGTCGGGCGCTTTAACCAACCGGCTCCGTTAGCGCCCGCCGGCCCAGGGGCCGAAAATACGCCGCATCAGCTTGCGGAAGTCCTCGGGAAAAACAGTATCTTCGCGCGGCCGCTTATCGGCCTTAGGCATATCGCGGTCGCCCGCTGGGCCATCCCGGTCTTCAGTCCCCACCTGAACCGCCCCCGCCCTTGTGTTTCCCGGTCATCGTCACAGCGATCCGTCGGTATCCGAAAAAAGTCCGCCGACATGCCCCGAAGAGTCAAAGTGCCCCCGGCAGGATTCGAACCTGCGGCCTTCTGCTCCGGAGGCAGACGCTCTATCCCCTGAGCTACGGGGGCGCATACGCTGCGCCGTCGGGCAAGCCAAGCCTAACGCATAGGATATTGCCCCGTGACCCCCGCCGATCTCGCCGAGTTGCTGCGCAGCACCGCCGCCGCGGTGCTGATCGAACACGGCCTCGACCCCGCGGCACTGCCGGAGACGGTCACCGTCGAGCGTCCGCGCAACCCCGAGCACGGAGATTATGCGACCAATCTCGCGTTGCAGGTGGGGAAGAAGGCCGGCGCGAATCCTCGTGAGTTCGCGGGCTGGCTGGTCGCCGCACTCGCCGACGCCGACGCTATCGCCGCGGCGGAGGTTGCCGGACCCGGATTCGTCAATCTGCGGATCGAGACGGCGGCTCAGGGCGTGATGGTGGCCAATATCGTGGCGGCCGGTGCCGATTACGGTCGTTCGAGCCTGCTCGACGGACAGAACGTCAACCTCGAGTTCGTCTCGGCCAACCCGACCGGCCCGATTCACATCGGCGGCACCCGGTGGGCCGCCGTCGGCGACGCACTGGGCCGGCTGCTGACCACCCAGGGTGCAACAGTGGTGCGCGAGTACTACTTCAATGACCACGGCGCCCAGATCGATCGCTTCGTCAAATCCCTGATCGCCGCGGCCAAAGGTGAGCCCGCGCCCGAAGACGGTTACGCCGGTGCCTATATCAGCGATGTCGCCGCGCAGGTATTGGCGAAGGCACCCGATGTGATGAGTCTTCCCGACGCCGAACAGCATGAGATATTCCGGGCTGTCGGCGTGGATCTGATGTTCGGCCACATCAAGTCTTCACTGCATGAGTTCGGCACTGACTTCGACGTATACACCCACGAAGACTCAATGCACACCAGCGGGCGGGTGGATCAGGCCATCGCCAAACTTCGCGAGACCGGTGCCATTTACGAAAAAGATGGTGCCACCTGGTTGCGCACCACTGAGTTCGGCGATGACAAGGACCGCGTCGTCATCAAGAGTGACGGCCAGCCCGCCTATATCGCCGGCGACCTCGCCTACTACCTGGACAAGCGGCAGCGCGGATTCGATCTGTGCATCTACATGCTCGGCGCCGACCATCACGGGTACATCGCCCGGCTCAAGGCCGCCGCCGCGGCACTCGGCGATGACCCCGACACCGTCGAGGTGTTGATCGGCCAGCTGGTCAACCTGGTCCGGGACGGCCAGCCGGTGCGGATGAGCAAGCGGGCCGGCACCGTGATCACCCTGGATGATCTGGTCGAGTCGATCGGGGTGGACGCCGCGCGCTACGCCCTGATCCGTTCATCGGTGGACTCGCCGATCGACATCGACCTGGCGCTGTGGTCATCGGCGTCGGCGGAAAACCCGGTGTATTACGTCCAATACGCCCACGCCCGGCTGTGCGCGCTGGCGCGAAGTGCCGCTGACCTCGGGCTCACGCCCGACCTCGCACACCTTGAGCAACTGAGCCACGACAAAGAGGGCACGTTGATGCGCTCGCTCGGCGAATTCCCCCGGGTTCTGCAATCGGCCGCCGCATTGCGTGAACCCCACCGGGTGTCCCGCTATCTGGAGGATCTGGCCGGTGACTATCACCGGTTCTACGACTCCTGCCGGGTTCTGCCACAGGGTGACGAGCCGGCGAATGATCTACACCGGGCTCGCCTCGCGCTGTGCGCGGCGACCCGCCAGGTGATCGCCAACGGACTTGCAATCCTTGGAGTTTCTGCACCGGAGCGGATGTGAACGTCCATCCGGCAGGACCGCGGCATGCGGGGGAGATCCAGCACGGCGGGCTGCCTCCCCGGCCGCAGACCGCAGCAGACATGCTTGCCCTGGCGCCGGACATCTGGCCGCGCAATCTTTCCCGTGGCTCCGACGGGGTGGTCGACGTCGCCGGCGTTGCCGTGACCGATCTCGCCGAGCAGTTCGGGACACCGCTGTTCGTCATCGATGAGGATGACTTCCGGAGCCGCTGTCGGGAGATGGCTGCGGCGTTCGGCGGCGGCGCCAACGTGCATTACGCCGCCAAAGCCTTCCTGTGCACAGAGATCGCGCGCTGGGTTGCCGACGAAGGACTCTCGCTTGACGTTGCCAGCGGCGGTGAGCTCGCGGTCGCGCTGCATGCGGGATTCCCGGCCGCGCGAATCGCACTGCACGGCAACAACAAATCTGTCGCCGAACTCGCTCAAGCGGTCCGAGCCGGTATCAGCTATGTGGTGGTGGACTCGATGACCGAGATCGACCGGCTTGAGTCCGTCGCCGCTGAGACCGGGATCGTGCAGAACGTGATGGTTCGGGTGACCGTCGGCGTGGAGGCCCACACTCACGAATACATCGCCACCGCCCACGAGGATCAGAAGTTCGGATTGTCACTGGCAGCCGGGGATGCGATGAAAGCGGTCCGGCGGGTGTTCGCCGCCGAACACCTGCGGCTGGTCGGGCTGCACAGCCACATCGGTTCGCAGATCTTCGATGTCGGCGGATTCGAGTTGGCTGCGCGCCGGGTAATCGGATTGCTGCGCGATATCGTCGCCGAGTTCGGGGTGGAGAAGACTGCCCAGATCTCCACGGTGAATCTCGGCGGAGGCCTGGGGATTTCCTATGTGGCCGGAGACGATCCGCCACCGGTCGACGAACTTGCGTCCAAGCTGGAGACGATCGTGCGCAACGAGTCCGCTGCCGTGGGTCTGCCGGTGCCCCGATTGGTGGTCGAGCCGGGCCGGGCAATCGCCGGGCCGGGCACTGTCACCGTGTACGAAGTCGGGACCGTCAAGGATGTGGTGATCAGCGCCGGAACCCATCGGCGCTACGTCAGTGTCGACGGCGGTATGAGCGATAACATTCGCACGTCGCTTTACGGTGCTGAATACGACGTCCGCCTTGCGTCTCGAGCCAGTTCAGCCGCTCCCACCCTGGCTCGGATCGTCGGGAAGCATTGCGAGAGCGGCGATATCGTGGTCCAGGACGCCTGGGTACCGGAGGACACGGTGCCCGGGGACCTGCTCGCTGTCGCCGCGACCGGGGCCTATTGCTACTCGATGTCCAGTCGGTACAACCTGATCGGCCGACCCGCCGTGGTGGCCGTGCGCGCGGGCCGTGCGCGCCTGGTGCTGCGCAGAGAGACCGTCGATGATCTGCTCAGCCTGGAGGTACGTTCATGACCAACAACAAGCCCATCGGTATCGCCGTGCTCGGTCTGGGGAACGTCGGTCGCGAAGTGGTGCGGATCATCGACGAGAGTTCGGCAGACCTTGCGGCGCGTATCGGTGCGCCGTTGGAACTTCGCGGTGTTGCGGTGCGCCAGGTATCTGATGACCGGACCGTGCCCGCCGGAATGCTGACCGACAATGTCGAGGAACTGGTCTCCCGCGACGATGTCGACATCGTGGTGGAGTTGATGGGTCCGGTCGAACCGGCGCGAAAAGCCATTCTGACCGCACTGGAGCATGGCAAGTCAGTCGTGACCGCGAACAAGGCACTGCTGGCCCAGTCAACGGGCGAGTTGGCACAGGCCGCTGAACTGGCCCATGTGGATCTGTACTTCGAGGCTGCGGTAGCCGGTGCGATCCCGGTGATCAGACCGCTT
>CALQLM010000073.1 GCA_943331415.1 Bifidobacterium breve | reverse complement strand
GGCTCGCCTCCGATCTCCAGCACCAGCGCCTGAGCGATGGCGTATCCGATCTCGTCGGCAGCGGTGATCCCGAAGCATGTCTCACTGAGCCGGGCGATGTCCTCATCGGATCCGGTGAAGGTCATCGCCGGATGAATGGCCAATGGAATGCAACCCTGTGCGGCCAGCGGCGCCAGTACCGCGACACCGTTGACTCCGGAGGTATGGGCCACGATGGTTCCCCGGCGCAGTGCACCGGTCGCTGCCAGTCCGTTCACCAGACCAATCAATTCGGAATCGGGGACGGTCAGCAGGAGCAGTTCCGCACGGTCGGCGACATCATGCACCGCCAGCACCGGCGTATCGGGCAACCGCCGCTCAGCAAGGCGTCGCGACGCGTTGGAGATGGCACTGCAGGCCACCACGACATGGTCGGCACGTTCCAGCGCGACACCCAGAGCAGTCCCGACCCGGCCGGCCGAGATCACGCCCACCTTGAGTCGGGCTGGCCGCAAGCCGTTGGGTGTCCCCACTTGGACGACCTCGCTGACGTCGAAGAAATGTGCGTTCGGAGTTCCAATCCTCCGGACACCGAACGGTCGGGAAAAGTCTAGTGGCCCGCTCAGTCCTCGCGGCGGCGACGCCCGCCGCCGCCGACCGGACCATCGACCTGCAACCGCGACATCAGATCAGCGACCGAGAAGCCACCCGTGTGCTGGCCCTCCGACTCCTCAGGCGCGAGTTGTCCGGTGGTGCTCTCCGGGGCGGGCAGATCCTCGGCAGGGCGTTGCTGTGCCGCCGGATTTGCAGCCACGTGCTGATCACCGGGGACCCAGTGCCGACCTGGCGCGGCCCCGGGGGCGGTGTCGGAGCGTTGCGAGGCCTTGCCTTCGTCCGCCGACCAATGCCGGCCACGACGAACCTCCGGCGGACGCCACGGCGCTTCGGGCTGCGGGGGTGGCGGGGGCGGCGGGGGTGAGGGCGGCGGGGGTGGGGGAAGGACATCCTCAACGACCGAAGGCTCGGCCGGTGCAGGCGGACCCGCGAACGCCGATTCAGCGGCGAAATTGCCGGCCGACCGACGATGCGAACCTCGATAATCCAGCGGGTGGGGCACTTGAGCCGGCGCAGGTGGTGCTGCCAGCGGTTCCTCAGGAACGTCGATGATCGGACTCTCGAGTGCGGCGGTGTCGGTCTCCTCCGCCACCATGGTGTCGTCCTCCACGGCCACCGTGACTCGACTGCTTTCCACTCGTCCGGGAGGCGCCGGCATCGCCATGACCACCCGCTCAGACCCCAGTGCCGGTTGCTCACCGAGATCGGCTCCGAGCATCGCCTCAAGATTGGACCGCAAGGCCGCGAGTTCGGACCGGAGTGCACTCATCTCGTCGGCTGCCTGTGCCCGCAGTTCTCGGGCCAGTTGCCGACGAAGGTGAGCCTCCACGGCGAGTTCGTATTCGCGGCGCGCAGACACCTCCCGATCCAGTTGGAGGTCGTAAACAAACTTCATATCGCGCGCCCGAGCCTGATCGAGCTCACTCTGGCGGCGGTAGCTCACCGACACGAAGGCCGCGACCACGGCTGCCCATAACGAGAGAATCACCGCCAACCGCAGCAAATCAACCCGGTTGGTGAAGACCAATGTCGAACTCGCCAGGATGGCCAGCACGAGCAACGCCGTCACGAGCAGCCAACCGGGCCTGCGGCCGCTGCGCCTACTTCTGGCGCCGCCGGACGGAACGGTCATGGGCAGACTGTACCGCGTCGAAAGTGCTTGCCCGCCGCGACAAGCTGCGGCGATTCGCTATTCCGTGCCGGCCTAATCCCCGACCGTGTCCTCAATCCCGGTCGTCTCACTGGGAGATTTACAGCAGTGCTGCAACCAGAGCGCGGCGATGACGAGGGCGAGTGCACTGAGCGCGGCGACGCCAGCACCGGGGGCGTCGGCCGCGGCCATTCTCAGTTCCGAACGCCGGGGCAGAACGTGGGCCAACACCCCTGTCCACCAGCCGAGCATCACCGCACCCACCCACGCCGACGCCTTGGCAATCGCCACGGTGCGTGCGACTGCGAGCGGATGCAGCCGTCCAGCGCCGACGCCGATGCGGCCGTCGCGGATCCGCCCACGTACCGACACCGCCCACACCGCCTCACCGGCGGCGACCGCCAACAACGACAGACCAGTCCATAACGTGATCGGCGGGAAGTACCGATAGAGCGTATGGACCACCAGATAACCGAACACCGCGGTGGCCGCCGCCGCCGCGATCAGATCGCGATACCGAGTCAGTCCCATCAGAGTCGCGACTCCGGACTGAGCATCAACGTCAATGCAGTCGGCCGCACGCCGTCGCGCTCGGCCGACTCCAGCGGGTCCAACAACTCCCGCACCGGTCGGCGTTGTCCCGCCACGGTCAGTTCGGCGCCCGGATCGACGGCGAGCCAGGGCAGCAACACGAAGGCCCGCTCATGCGCGAACGGGTGCGGCAGCGTGAGTTCGGGGTCGTCGCTGACGACCTCGCTTTCCGATTGGTTTCCGTCAAAGCAGCAGACCAAGTCGACATCGAGGGTCCGCGGGCCCCATTTCTGGGTCCGAATCCTCTCGTTGTCGATTTCGAGTGCCTGGGCGCGCCGTAACCAGCCGTACGCGTCGACACCATCGTCGTCGGCGATGACCACGGCATTGAGAAACGGGCCCTGTGAAACACCGCCCCAGGCGTCCGTCTCGTATACCGGCGATACCGACCTCACCGAGTCCCCCAACCCGTCGACAGCGGCCTGCAGTCGTGCCAGACGGTCGCCGAGGTTGGATCCGATCGACAACACGACGCGACTCATCTCGCGCCGTCCGCGCCGAGCCGCCTCACCCAGCACCCCCGGCGGGTGGGGTTGGGCCGCGCCCGCCTCGGCGTGAACGGCGAGCGACCACGGCCACGTCGGCGAACGTCAACGGAATCGGGGCCTGGGGTTTATGAACCACAACCTCGACGGCATGGACCCGCTGATCGACCATCACATCGTCGGCGATCTCGGCGGCAACAGTCTCGATCAGGTTGCGTGCCGGGCCGCCGATGATCTCGGCCGCCCGCTGGGCCAGCACACCGTAGTCGAAGGTGTCGTCGAGGTCGTCGCTGGCGGCAGCGTTGGCGAGGTCGATCCAGACGGTGATATCCACGATGAAATCCTGGCCGTCACGGCGCTCGTGGTCGAAAACACCATGGTTTCCACGAACTATCAGGCCGCGCAACTCAATACGATCAGTCATGGGTCCCCTCGAGATCGTTCTGCCAGGCGTCAACCACTCTCAAAGCATCGACACTGGCGCGCACATCGTGAACCCGGACTCCCCAGGCTCCATGCATTCCCGCCAGCGCCGAGATCACCGCGGTGGCGGTCTCACGCCCGTCCGGCGGTCGTGGCGTACCGTCCGCGCCGGCCAGGAGAGTTCCAAGGAAGCGCTTGCGTGATGCTCCGACGAGCACCGGAATACCGGTCGCGACCAACTCCGGCAGCGCACGCAATAACGCCCAATTGTGTTGCGCGGTCTTGGCGAAACCCAGACCCGGGTCGATGATCACTTTGTCGCAGTCGATACCTGCGGCTACCGCGGCATCGACACCGGCGAGCAGTTCATCACGGACCTCAGCCACCACATCACGGTAGCCGGGTACCGCGTGCGGTTGATCGTGCTGCACCGAACGCCAATGCATCAGCACCCACGGAACGGCGGCCTCGGCGACAAGAGGCGCCATGTCGGGATCAGCACGGCCTCCGCTGACATCGTTGACGATGCTGGCCCCGTTCTCCAGTGCGGCCCGTGCCACTGCTGCGTGCATGGTATCGATGCTGACCGTAATTCCCTGTGCAGCTATTTCTTTCACGACCGGGAGAATCCGTGCGATCTCGACCGCGGCATCGATACGAACGGCACCGGGCCGGGTGGACTCGCCCCCGACATCGATGATGTTCGCCCCATCCGCGGCCAGAGCCAGCGCATGTTCAACGGCCCGGGTGGGGTCGAGGTACCGTCCGCCGTCTGAAAAAGAGTCATCGGTGACATTGACGACCCCCATCACCTGCACCCGGGAAGGCCTCACTTGCGAAGGATCAGGCCCAGCGCCTCGGATCGCGATGCGTCGTCAGTCTTGAACTGTCCACGCACCGCCGATGTCATAGTGACCGAACCCGCTTTGCGGACGCCCCGCATCGCCATGCACAGATGCTCGGCTTCGATGACGACGATGACGCCGCGCGGCTTGAGTTTGCGGACCACGGCGTCGGCGATCTGGGCGGTCAGACGCTCCTGAACCTGGGGACGTTTGGCGTACAGATCGACCACCCGGGCCAGCTTCGACAGTCCGGTCACCCGACCGTCTCGGCCGGGGATGTATCCGACGTGTGCCATTCCATGAAAGGCCACCAAATGATGCTCGCACGTGGAGTAGAGCGGGATTTTCGTGACCAGCACCAGCTCGTCGTGTTCTTCGTCGAATGTGGTGTCCAGCACTGTATCCGGGTCGGTGTACAGCCCGGCGAACATCTCCCGGTAGGCCCGGGCGACTCGGGCCGGAGTGTCCTTCAACCCTTGCCGATCAGGATCTTCACCAACAGCCAGCAACAGTTCGCGAACCGCAGCCTCCGCTCGGGGCTGGTCGAACTCAGGGATGTCGAGCGTGATCGAGTCGCGCTTCGGCATGGGAACTCCGTCCGTTAGTCAGCCTTAGGCCGTGAGGTGGAATCCTGAGCAGACTCATCCTGGGGGGCGGAACCCGACCCGGTATGAGTCGGTGCGGGATGAGGTTGGTAATGCGGATGGGGCTGACCCTGCTGCTGCGGCGGCGCCCAGCCAGGCGGCGGTGGCGGATACCAGTAACCCTGCTGCTGCTGCTGCGGTGGCGGCCAACCCGGTGCCTGCCAGCCCGACGGCGCGCCGTAGTTGGGTTGGGTAGGACCGTTTTGTACGTGGTGCCGACCGGTCGGGTTTGATCCGTTGCCATTGGTGTCGTTGCCCTGCTGGGCATGAGCAGCACTGGCCGCTGCAATAGCCTTTTTGAACGCCGGTTCCGGTATCGGCTGCGGCCACGGCTCACCACGTTCGATAGCGAGCTCGCCCGGTGTCTTGATCGGAGGTTTGTCTGAGGGGATACGTCCGCCGAAATCATCGAACACCGTCAGTCGCGGACGCTTCTGGATACCGGCGAAGATGACCTCCAGTTCGGCGCGGTGCAGGGTCTCCTTCTCAAGAAGTTCGGCCGCTAGCACGTCGAGGACGTCGCGGTGTTCGGTCAGGATCGCCCAAGCCTCATCGTGCGCGGCCTCAATGAGCTTGCGGACCTCATCGTCGATATCGCGAGCGACCTCATGGCTGTAGTCGGCCTGAGTTCCCATGGTGCGACCCAGGAAGGGGTCGCCGTGCTCGGTGCCGTAGCGGACCGCGCCCAGCTTGGAGCTCATGCCATATTCGGTCACCATCGCGCGGGCGATCTTGGTGGCCTGCTCGATATCGGAGACCGCACCGGTGGTCGGCTCCCGAAACACCAATTCCTCAGCGGCGCGCCCACCCATCGCGAACACCAGTCGGGCGATCATCTCCGAGCGGGTCATCAGGCCCTTGTCATCCTCGGGCACACTCACCGCGTGACCTCCGGTTCGCCCGCGGGCCAGGATGGTCACCTTGTAGATCGGCTCGATGTCGGTCATCGCCCACGCCGCCAGGGTGTGGCCGCCCTCGTGGTAGGCGGTGATCTTCTTCTCTGTCTCGCTGATGATCCGGCCCTTGCGGCGCGGGCCACCGATCACCCGGTCGACGGCTTCCTCGAGTGCAGCCCCGGTAATCACGGTCCCGTTCTCTCGGGCCGTGAGCAGCGCAGCCTCATTGATCACATTGGCCAGATCCGCGCCGGACATACCGACGGTGCGCTTGGCCAGACCGTCGAGGTCCGCACCCGGTGCCAGCGGCTTGCCCTGTGAATGCACCCGCAGCACCGCCTTACGGCCGGCGAGATCCGGTGAGGACACCGGGATCTGCCGATCGAATCGGCCTGGCCGCAGCAGCGCCGGATCGAGGATGTCGGGTCGGTTGGTGGCCGCGATGAGGATCACGCCCTGACGCTCGCCGAAGCCGTCCATCTCGACGAGCAACTGGTTGAGCGTCTGCTCCCGCTCGTCATGCCCGCCACCGAGTCCGGCGCCGCGCTGGCGACCGACCGCGTCGATCTCGTCGACGAAGATGATCGACGGCGAGTTCTGCTTGGCCTGCTCGAAGAGATCGCGAACACGGGAAGCGCCGACACCGACGAACATCTCGACAAAGTCCGAGCCGCTGATGGTGAAGAAGGGCACCCCGGCTTCTCCGGCAACTGCGCGCGCCAACAGTGTCTTGCCGGTTCCCGGCGGACCGTACAGCAGCACGCCTTTGGGGATCTTGGCCCCCAAGGCCTGGTAGCGGGCCGGATTCTGCAGGAAGTCCTTGATCTCGTAGAGCTCTTCGACTGCCTCATCGGCGCCGGCCACGTCGGCGAAGGTGGTTGTCGGCATGT
>CALQLM010000072.1 GCA_943331415.1 Bifidobacterium breve | reverse complement strand
TCCTGAATCACACCCTGCAACTCGTCGACAGTGTCGGCGAGGCGCATCTGAACCTCGGGTGAACGGGCCCGCGGGATTGCACCCTGCAGTGACAGTCCCACCGCGAACAACCGCTGGATGACGTGGTCGTGCAGATCGCGGGCGATCCGGTCCCGATCGGCGACCACATCGAGTTCGCGCATCCGGCGCTGGGTATTGGCCAGCTGCCAGGCCAGGGTCGCCTGGTCGGCGAAGGCCGCCATCATCTCCAGTTGTTCGTCGGTGAACTCGCGGGCTCCCCGGTGACGCAGGATCACCACGACGCCGGCGACGGTCTCGGTGGATCTCAGCGGCAGAACCATGGCGGGGCCGGCGCCGTCGATGAGCGCCGCCACATCATCGAGCGAGCGGAGCCGATACGGGGTGCGGGTGGTGAAAGCCGCGCCGACCGTGGTGTTCACGACTGGGAGCGTTGGTGGCGCACCGGGTGGGCAGTCCCACCCGGCTGTCTCCACCACCAGCAATTCGTCGACCTGCTCCACGGGTGTCTCGGTGTCGGTCGGCACCGCGACGAGCACCACATCGGCGCCGTTGAGATCACGCGCCTGATCGGCGATGAGCCGGAAGACCTGGGCCGGTTCGTCGCCCCGAAGCAACTCGGTGGCGATATCGCGCGTCGCCGCGATCCACGACTGGCGGGCACGGGCCTGTTCGTAGAGCCGGGCATTGTCGATGGCGATTCCGGCAGCCGCCGCCAATGCCTCGGCCAGCACCTCGTCGTCCTCGGTGAACGGTTGGCCGTCCAGTTTCTCGGTCAGATAGAGATTGCCGTAGACCTCATCGCGGATGCGGACCGGAACGCCGAGGAAGGTCCGCATCGGGGGGTGGTTGGCCGGGAAACCCACCGAGGCCGCATGGCGGCTGATGTCGTCGAGGCGAATCGGCTTGGGCTCGTCAACCAACAGACCGAGGACACCCCGGCCTTCCGGGGGCAGCCCGATGCGTGCGTGCGTCTCATCGTCCATACCCTCGGTGATGAATCCGACCAGATCGTGTTCGGACCCCCGCACGCCCAGTGCGCCGTAGCGCGCATCCACCAGTTCTGTCGCGGTGCGAACGATCGTCTTGAGAGTGGCGTCGAGTTCCAGCCCGGAGGAGACGGCCAGCATCGCGTCCACCAAGCCGTCGAGTCGGTCCCGGCCCTTGACGATTTGATGGACGCGGTCCTGAACCTCGACCAGTAGCTCGCGCAGCCGTAGCTGCGAGAGAGTGTCGCGCATCGGTGGCGCGGGTTCACGTTTCCCCCGGGGGCCGACGTTGTCGGGCACAGCCGCCATCGTGCCAGACCGCCGGAGCCTCAGGTGTCCCGGCGTTGCTGCTGGCCAAGTTTGGAAACGAAGACCGCCGCCTGGGTCCGCCGTTCCATGCCCAGCTTGGCCAGCAACCGCGAGACATAGTTCTTCACCGTTTTTTCGGCCAGGAACATCCGGGCGGCGATCTGTTTATTGGTCAGGCCCTCGCCGAGCAGGTTCAACAGCACTCGCTCCTGTTCGGTGAGACCGGAGAGCGGATCGGCGCGTTCAGCGGCACCGCGCAGTTTGGCCATCAGTGCGGCGGCCGCACGATTGTCCAGCAGCGAGCGGCCGGCCCCGACGTCCTTGATGGCCTTCGCCAACTCCATGCCCTTGATATCTTTGACGACATAGCCGCTCGCGCCGGCCAGGATCGCATCGAGCATCGCCTCATCGGAGGTGAACGAGGTCAGCATCAGACAGCGCAGATCCGGCATCTTCGAGAGCAGGTCGCGACACAGTTCAATACCGTTGCCATCGGGTAACCGGACATCAAGCACCGCGACATCGGGTTTCAGCGCCGGGATCTGTGCCATCGCCTGGGTCACCGAACCGGCCTCGCCGATGACGGTGAGTTCGGGATCGGCGCTGAGCAGGTCGATCAGTCCCCGGCGCACGACCTCGTGGTCGTCGACGAGAAAGACCGTGACCATGGCCGCCTTTCGGATGGTGATTACCTGCAACCTTAACCGGCGGCGGGTGCGATCACAGCAGCCGTTGGCGATCGACCACCAGAATGGTGCAGTCGGTGTCGTGCAGGGCGGTAAGCCCCATCGGCCCGAGAAGTTCGCCGACGCCCGCGGCGTTCGGTGCACCAACCACCACGAGTCCGATCTCTGCAGCGTGTTTTGACAGATACGTCAGGGCGCTGCCGTGGATGGCTACCGGGCGGACATCGAGGTCGGGGTAGAGGTGTTTCCAGTGCGACAGCCGCCGATCCAGTTGCGCGCGGACCAGGCGGTTGCCGTCGGCCACCGCGTGCGAGTCATGGATGTCGGTGTACCGCGACTGCCAGGACCCCAGCACCCGCAGCGCGGCGTTGCGAAGCCGCGCCTCCGTCACGGCGAATTGCAGCACCGCGGCGCTATCCGGAGTTTCATCCAGCTCCACGACCACCCACCCGGCGCCCTCGGTGTCGGGCAGGTGCGCGCCGCGAACCACGGCGACCGGACAGCGGGCCGCGGTCACCAACGTTGCGGCCGTGGAGCCGACGCGGTTGTGATCGAAGTGTTTGAGGCCTTCGGCGCCGATGCAGATCATCGCCGCGGAACCGGAGGCGTCAATGAGGGTGGGCGTGGGTGCGCCGACAATCACCTGCGTCTCGAGCCGGATCGCCCGCCCGGTCTCCTCGACTGCCGCGGCAGCGGCGCGGACGGCGACTTCGGCGGCGGTCTGCCCATCGGGTGTGTCGGCGACCGAGAGCAGGCGCAGCGGCGCCTCTCGGCTGACGGCTTCGTCGATTGCCCACAGCGCCGCGTGGACGGCTCCTCGGGATCCGTCAATGCCGACCACGATCGACGGCGGACTGAACTTCTCGGACATCGCAGCTCCTACCCGGCGACCATATCGATATCGACGGGGACCTCAGTCTGCTCGAAGAGTCGCTCGGTGTCTTCACGGGTGCAGGGTGCGGTGCCCGGAGTCAGCAGCATGGCCGCCCCGGCGGCGATGCCCAACCGAACGGCCTTCGTCAACGGCCAGCCCCTGGTGAGCCCGACGGCGACGCCTGCCACCATGGCGTCCCCGGCACCGACGCCGCTGCCCGGCGGCACCGGCACGGGCGCGAACAGTTGTCCGCCATCGCGGCTGGCCAGCAGCGCTCCGTCGGCACCCCTCGATACCAGCACGTATTGGGCAGCGCCGCGCTCGATGATCTCGCGGGCTGCTTTGAGCTGTTCGGTATCGGTCGTCAGCGCGCGTCCCACCGCCTCCCGAAGCTCCCGCAGGCTCGGTTTGATCAGGAATACCCCGGAGTTGACGTGCGTGAGACCGCCGCCGGAGCTATCCAGCAGGAACATGGCGCCGAGGTCGGCGCAGACATTGGCCACCTGTTGGTAGAAGTCCTCCGGAACCCCCGGCGGCAGGGTGCCGCTGGCCACCACGATCGCCGCCGATGCGGCTGCCCGGCGCAGCTGCAGCAGGCAATCGGTTTGTTCGGACAGGGTCAGCTCCGGCCCGGGTAGCACGAACCGGTACTGCCGCTCGGTGCTGAGCTCATCGATGGTGAAGCTCTCCCGGGTGGATCCGCCGATCGTGATGCGATGAGTGGTGAGTCCCTCGGCCACCAGGAGCTTGTCCACCAGTTCACCGGCCGGGCCACCGGCCGGGAATACCGCGGTCGCTGCGCCGCCGAGCACCTGCGCGACATGCGCGACGTTGATACCGCCGCCGCCCGGGTCGTAGCGCGCAGCAGCGCACCGCAGCTTGTCCGTGGCGCGTACCACCTCGGTGCTGGTGGTGATGTCCAGGGCCGGGTTCATACAGAGCGTGACGATGTGGTGTCCGGCGACGGAGCTCATCGGCGTGAATCCAAACTCAGCATCCTTTTCTTGCCCCGGCTCACAGACCGGTCGGATAGGTTTCCGGGTTCTGCCCCGCCACCCACACGCTGTTCGGCTCCAACGGCGTGAGCGCGCTGGTGGAGTCGATATGGATCATCGCATCGAATTGGTCAGACGGCCGCACATGGAAATAATGGCTTTGGCGTTCAGTCTCCGGCAGATAGATCACCCCGATGGCGCGGCCGAGCCGGACCACGTCCAGCTCACGGGCGGCGGGGGAGCCATCGTGTGCGGCGATGTAGAAATCACCTCTGCCGGTGTCGTGCAGGAGTTCCTCGATGCTGCCGGCCAGCGCGGGGCGCACCACTTTGCGCTCGGCGATACCGCCCCAGTCGCTGGCGGCGGTGACGGTGCCGCGATAGGTCGAGAAGCCGATCAATCGGCAGGCGTCGCCGTAGTGTTCGCGGGCCAATTGCCCGATGGTCAGCTGGCCATCCGCCGAGACCTCAGTGGCGCGCGCATCGCCGACATGGGAGTTGTGCGCCCACACCACGATTCGCGCCGGATCAGGACCACCGTGGCGGTCCAGGTGATCAATCAATGCGCTCAGCGTCGCGGCCATGTGCTTATCGCGCATATTCCATGATGTGACCCGCCCGGCGAACATCCCACGGTAATACTCCTCAGCATTGCGAACCGTCAGCGCGTTCTGCTGGGCGTAGAAAAGTTCGTCCTCGGCCGGCTCACCGTCGTGGGCCAGGTACGCGACCGCGTCGCGCTGCAACTCGACCAGTTGCTCGACTGCCTGGCGCTCACAACTCGGCCCGGCGCCGAACGCCGCCGCATATCCGTAGGCCTGACCGTCCTCACCGGCTGAGTGGTCGAAGCACGAGTACCGGGACCGCGCGCGCGCTGCAGCCTCGGAGTCGACGGTCTCGAGGTAGCCGATGACCTCCTGCATCGAGCGGTGCAGACTGTAGAGATCCAAGCCGTAGAACCCGGTGGGACGCCTGCCCTCGGTGGCGCACCGGCCGTTGTGCCAGCGGAGCCAGCCGACAAAATCCTCAACGACGGTATTGCGCCACATCCAGGCCGGAAACCGCTCGAAGCCGCGCAGTGCCTGCTCGGGTGAATCATCGCCGCCGCCTGCGCTGTTTCCACTGCCTCCGCGGACGTACCGGTTCACCCGGTAGGCATCGGGCCAATCGGCTTCGGCCGCGACCGCGGTGAACCCCTTCTCCTCGATGAGCCACTTGGTGATCTCGGCGCGGGCGGCATAGAACTCGTGCGTGCCGTGTGAACTCTCGCCGATCCGCACGACACGAGCGTCACCGATCAGATCGTCGAGCACCTCCCGCGGCGGCACTCCGCCCGGTGCATCGATGGCCGCCGCCGCCACCAGTTCGGCCGGTCGCCGCGTGACCGGGGCGGGTGGGGGCCCGGTGGTGGGCATCGCCAACAACTCGCGAACCTCGTCATCAGTGACCTGGCGGAAGTCCCAGAACGATTCGCCGACGGCCAGGAACGGTGTCGGCATCGAGGCGCACACCACCTCGTCGACGAGACCCGCGAACTCCCGGCAGGTGGACTCCGGCGCAGCGGGAACCGCGATCACGATCCCGGCCGGATACGACTCGCGCAGCGCCTGAACGGCGGCCAACATCGACGAACCCGTGGCCAGCCCGTCGTCCACCAGGATCACCGTCTTGCCGGTGACGTCCAGGGGTCCTCGCCCGCTTCGGTAGGTCATCTCACGACGAGCCAGCTCGTTTGCCTCTCGCTGGGTGATCTCGCGCAACTGCTGTGGGCTGATTGCCAGACCGCGCACGACATCGTCATTGACCACGACCCGCCCGCCGCTGGCCAGCGCGCCGAAGGCGAACTCTTCATGTCCCGGCGCACCGAGTTTGCGGACGATGAAGGCGTCCAGCGGCGCGCGCAGCGACGCGGCCACCTCATAGGCCACCGGGAGCCCGCCGCGGGCCAGGCCGAGCACGATCACGTCGGGCTTGTTGCGATAAGCCGCCAGTAGCCCGGCCAGAACCTGTCCGGCCTCCCGGCGGTCTTTGAACACCCGGCGAGGGTGCTGGCGACGAACTCCGGTGGTGCGGGTCATGGCCGGCCACCGGCGGTCGGGCCGCGCGACTGGAGCACCTCGGCCAGCGGCCGGCGCGGTGTGGCCGGGGGCTGATCACCCGGGGGCTGATCGCGGTATGCGGGGACCTCTCCGATGCGGATCAGCAGTTGCGGGTTGCCCGAGTCGCCGATCAGTTCCCGGATCACATTGCGGCTGTCCTCGAGTTCGGTCATGTGGCTCAACGTGCAGGTGGCCAGCCCGGCCAGGGTGGCTTCCAGCAGCACATCGGAGAGCACCTCACCGCAGCCCAGCGCATCACGGCGGCTGTCCCCGTGGGTGGACAACACCGCGATGACGGACTGGTCACGGTCGACCCCGGGCCGACGGTCGGGATGTTCGTCGGCCGGAAAGCTCCGTGCGATATCGACCCGATCGCGTTCTGACGTCGACACCAAAGCGCTACGGGGCATTCTGTCACCGGCGGTGGAAGGCGCTGTCCACCATTGCAATTCGGCATGATAGGACGAGTCGTAGCGGCGCAGCGACTCGGTCAGCTTGGATGCCTGGGCCAGGTGCGGGCGTGCCGACTCGGGCAGCACCGTCAGGGTGGCCTTGTCGGTGTCGATGGTG
>CALQLM010000071.1 GCA_943331415.1 Bifidobacterium breve | reverse complement strand
CCGGCTCGAACACCTGGTGCGGTGCGCGCACATCAGCGCGTCCCGTTCCTGCGTCTCCCTAGCGAGGCTCCCCGATCGGGCGGTCTTCGGTAGTGGCTGCCGGGCTTGAATTCACACCCCCGGCCGCTTCGATCGACGGCCGTAGCCGTATCCGGGGCGCTTTCCTAGCGCTCTCGGGTCACCCGAGTTCACTGTGGCGACGCGAAACATCTGAACAGTGAATTCCCAGAAAGGCTGTACGGACCTCTATGTCTGTCGCTGAAATCGACGAAGGCGTGTTCGAAGCAACCGCCACCATCGACAACGGGAGCTTCGGCACCCGCACCATCCGATTCGAGACCGGCCGGCTGGCCCAACAGGCCGCCGGCGCTGTCGTCGCCTACCTCGACGACGAAACCCTGCTGCTGTCGGCGACCACCGCCGGCAAGTCACCCAAAGAGCACTTCGACTTCTTCCCGCTGACCATCGACGTGGAGGAGCGTATGTATGCCGCGGGCCTGATCCCCGGCTCGTTCTTCCGGCGCGAGGGCCGGCCGTCTACCGACGCCATCCTCACCTGCCGTCTGATCGACCGGCCGCTGCGCCCGTCGTTCGTCTCCGGCCTGCGCAACGAGATCCAGGTCGTCGTGACGATCCTGAGCCTTGATCCCAACGATCTCTACGACGTGCTGGCCATCAATGCCGCATCGGCTTCCACCCAGATCTCCGGCCTACCGTTCTCCGGCCCGGTCGGCGGAGTGCGGGTGGCGCTGATCAAGAACCAGTGGGTGGCGTTCCCGACTGTCGAGCAGCTCAAGGACGCGGTGTTCGACATGGTCGTCGCCGGCCGGGTTGTTCACGACGGTGACGTCGCGATCATGATGGTCGAGGCCGAGGCCACCGATCACGTCATCGAACTCATCGCCGCGGGTGCCACCGCACCCACCGAGAGCGTCGTCGCCGAAGGGCTGGAAGCGGCCAAGCCGTTCATCGCAGCCCTGTGTGCGGCGCAACGCGATCTGGCCAGCCGGGCCGCCAAGGAGACCGCCGACTACCCGGTGTTCCCGGATTACGCCGATGACGCCTACGCGGCCGTCGTCGATGTGGCCGGCGACTCGTTGTCCCAGGCGCTCACCATCGCCGGCAAGCAGGAGCGCGACGAGCGCACCGAACAGATCAAGGGTGATGTGCTCAACCGGTTGGGCGAGAACTTCGCCGGCCGCGAGAAGGAGATCGGGGCGGCATTCCGGTCGCTGACGAAGAAGCTTGTGCGCCAGCGGATCCTGACCGACCACTTCCGTATCGACGGCCGCGGTATCACCGATATCCGTGCGCTGAGCGCCGAGGTGGCGATCATCCCGCGTGCACACGGCAGCGCGCTGTTCGAACGTGGCGAGACCCAGATCATGGGTGTCACCACGTTGGACATGGTCAAGATGGCCCAGCAGATCGACTCGCTGGGTCCGGAGAAGTCCAAGCGCTACATGCACCACTACAACTTCCCGCCGTACTCGACCGGTGAGACCGGCCGGGTGGGCTCACCCAAGCGTCGCGAGATCGGCCACGGCGCACTCGCCGAGCGCGCCCTGATGCCGGTGCTGCCCAGCGTCGAGGAATTCCCGTACGCCATCCGTCAGGTCTCGGAGGCACTGAGTTCCAACGGGTCCACCTCGATGGGTTCGGTGTGTGCCTCGACGCTGTCGCTGCTGAACGCCGGTGTGCCGCTCAAGGCCCCGGTCGCCGGTATCGCGATGGGTCTGGTGTCCGAGGAGGTTAATGGTGAGACGCGCTACGTCGCACTGACCGACATCCTCGGTGCCGAGGACGCATTCGGCGATATGGACTTCAAGGTCGCCGGCACCAAGGAGTTCGTCACGGCCCTGCAGTTGGACACCAAACTCGACGGCATTCCGTCGCATGTGCTGGCCGGTGCGCTAGCACAGGCGAAGGACGCCCGACTGGTGATCCTGGACGTGATGGCCGAGGCTATCGACGCGCCTGACGAGATGAGCCCGTACGCACCGCGCGTCACGGCCATCAAGGTGCCGGTGGACAAGATCGGCGAGGTCATCGGGCCCAAGGGCAAGATGATCAACTCGATCACCGAGCAGACCGGCGCCTCGATCTCGATCGAGGACGACGGCACCGTGTTCGTCGGTGCCACCGACGGCGCATCGGCGCAGGCCGCGATCGACATGATCAATGCGATCGCCAACCCGCAGCTGCCGAAGATCGGCGAGCGGTTCCTCGGAACCGTCGTCAAGACCACCGACTTCGGTGCGTTCGTCTCGCTGCTGCCCGGTCGCGACGGCCTGGTCCACATCTCGAAGCTGGGCCGGGGCAAGCGGGTCTCCAAGGTCGAAGACGTGGTCAAGCTCGGTGACAAGCTTCGGGTCGAGATCGCTGATATCGACAACCGCGGCAAGATCTCGCTGGTCCCGGTTGACGAGGACTCTGCAGCGGAGGGCGCACCTGCGCCGGTCGATGCCGCGACCGCCAATAGCTAGGTCCGTGAATCTCCGGGGCCGACGCACTGATGCGTCGGCCCCGGAGCTTTCGGCTATGCGTCGCACGGTCCTGCCCGGCGGATTGCGGGTGGTCACCGAGTTCGTACCGTCGGTGCGCTCGGCGTCGGTCGGGGTCTGGGTCAACGTCGGTTCCCGCGATGAGGGCCCGACCGTCGCCGGCGCCGCGCACTTCCTGGAGCACCTGCTCTTCAAGGCCACCCCTACGCGTAGGTCGGTCGAGATCGCCCAGGCAGTCGATGCCGTCGGTGGTGAACTGAACGCGTTCACCGCCAAGGAACACACCTGCTACTACGCGCATGTGCTCGACGAGGATCTCGAACTGGCCGTCGATCTGGTAGCCGATGTCGTGCTCAACGGCGTGTGCGCGGCGGGTGATGTCGCCGTCGAGCGTGACGTCGTGCTCGAGGAGATCGCGATGCGCGATGACGATCCCGAGGACACCCTGGGCGAGGTATTCCTGTCAGCGATGTTCGGTGACCATCCGCTCGGCCGGCCGGTGATCGGCAGCATCGACTCGGTGTCATCGATGACGCGAAATCAATTGCAGTCCTTCCACGTCCGGCGCTACATCCCGGAGCGGATGGTGGTGGCGGTAGCCGGCAATATCGACCACGACCACGTCGTCGCTCTGGTGCGTCGGCATTTCGGTGCCCGGTTGACCAAGGGGCGCACGCCGGTGCCGCCGCGATCCGGGGCGGGTCGGCTTCCCGGCCGGCCCAGTCTCATGCTGGTCAATCGTGATTCTGAGCAGACCCATATGAGCCTTGGTGTGCGGATTCCCGGCCGCAGTTGGGAACATCGATGGGCACTGTCGGTGCTCAACGGTGCTCTCGGTGGCGGCTTGAGTTCGCGGCTGTTCCAGGAGATCCGGGAAACCCGCGGACTTGCCTACTCGGTGTATTCGACCATTGACACGTTCTCCGATTGCGGCGCCTTCTCGGTATACGCCGGTTGCCTACCGGAACGATTCGACGAAGTGGTGCGACTGACCACCGAGGTGCTCGAGACCGTGGCTCGTGACGGCATTACCGACTCCGAGTGCCGGATCGCCAAGGGTTCACTGCGCGGTGCACTAGTGCTGGGACTGGAGGATTCAGCGTCCCGGATGAACCGCCTCGGCCGCAGTGAACTCAACTACGGTGAGTACCGCACCATCTCGGACACCCTGCAGCGCATTGAGGCCGTCACCGTCGACGAGGTCAACGCGGTGGCCCACAAGGTACTGTCCGGGCATTTCGGCGCCGCCGTTCTGGGTCCGCATCGATCCAAACGCTCACTGCCGCAATCGCTTCGGGCGATCGCGGGCTAGCGGTTACTCAGCCCAGCACGCTCTCCGGGCTGACATCGGGCAGATGCAACGCCTCACCCACCTGCTCGCACAACAGTTTGCCGTCATGTGTTGACAGTCCCTTAGCCAATGCGGGATCAGCCTTGCACGCCTCCCGCCAACCCTTGTCGGCGAGCTTGAGAACGTAGGGCATGGTGGCATTGGTCAGCGCGAAGGTGGATGTGCGCGGCACCGCGCCGGGCATATTGGCCACGCAATAGAACACCGAATCGTGGACCTTGAACGTCGGTTCGTCGTGTGTGGTGGGTTTGGAGTCCTCGAAGCAACCGCCCTGATCGATGGCGATATCGACCAGCACCGACCCCGGCTTCATCTGCGAAACAGTCTCGTTGGTGACCAATTTGGGTGCTTTGGCGCCCGGGACGAGGACCGCGCCGATGACCAGGTCGGCCTGCTTGACCGCGTTCTCCAACTCAAGCCGCGAGGAATAGCGGGTCTCGATGGCGCCGCCGTACTCGGCGTCGATCTTGCGCAGTGCGTTGACGTTGAGATCGAACACGGTGACGTGTGCGCCCATACCCCAGGCGACGGCGGCGGCGTTATCGCCGGCCATACCGCCGCCGATCACCACGACCACCGCCGGCGCCACACCGGGAACGCCACCCATCAGCACGCCGCGGCCGCCTTGAGTGCGCATCAGGTGGTAAGCGCCGACGTGGGCGGACAGCCGCCCGGCCACCTCGCTCATCGGGGCCAGCAGGGGCAGCGCACCATCGGCGGTCTGCACGGTTTCGTAGGCGATCGAGGTGGTACCCGAGGCCAGCAGGGCATCCGTGCACGGACGCGACGCGGCCAGATGCAGGTAGGTGAAGAGCACCTGGCCCTTGCGCATCCGGCTGTACTCCGGCTCGATGGGCTCCTTGACCTTCAACAGCAGGTCCGCCTCGGCCCACACCTCGTCGGCGGTGTTGACGAGCCGCGCGCCAGCTGCGGTGAAGTCCGAGTCATGGATGGCCGACCCCTCGCCGGCCCCGGACTGGACTAACACCTCATGGCCGCGGTGCACCAGCTCGGCGACACCGGCCGGGGTGATGGCAACGCGATACTCGTTGTTCTTGATCTCGGTGGGGATGCCGACGCGCACGGGTACTCCTTGATTGCGGATATGTGCCTACAAGTCTGAAGAAATATCGGATCCAAGGCAATCAGATAGACGAAAATTCGCTAATCTTGAGTCATGGCCGAACAAAAGTCGCGAAAACCGCTCAGCCGGTCGGATGAACCGAAGGATATTCGGCCCGCCGATCTCGATGAGATCGACCGTCGCCTACTGACCCTCCTGCACGCCGATGCCCGGGCCTCCAACAGCGCCCTGGCCGACGCCGTCGGGATTGCGCCGTCGACCTGCCACGGCCGGGTGCGGCGCCTGCAGGACCTCGGCGTCATCCGGGGTTTCCACGCCGAAATCGACCCCGCTGCCATCGGCCTGCCACTGCAGGCGATGGTCTCGGTGAGCCTGCGATCCGGCTCTCGCGGCAAGATCCGTACGTTCATCCAGCAGATCCGAAGCAAGCCGCAGGTGATCGACGTCTACTTCCTAGCCGGCGCCGACGACTTCCTCATCCACGTGGCCGCCCGCGATACCGACGACCTGCGGTCGTTCGTGGTCGACAACCTCAATGCCGATTCCGACGTGGCCGGAACCCAGACCTCGCTGATTTTCGAGCATCTGCGCGGGGGAGCGCCGTTATAGCTCAGGCTCCCTCACCGAGCAGCCGCTCCGGGTGGTGGAAGTCATTGGTGCCGCCGAGAAGTGGAAGTTGTGGCGGCGGAATCCATTCGGTGTCACCGTTGGCCAACTTGCGGGTCTTCCACCCCTGATCGAGCAGTTTGTGGTGGGCCGCGCACGCAAAAGTCAGTCGGTCGATGTCGGTGTGGCCGCCGTTGGCCCACTCGTCAACATGATGCACTTCACATCGGTAGCCGGGAGCGTCGCAGCCGGGATGGCTGCATCCCCGTACCCTTGCGTGCAGCATGATTCGTTGATCAAGGGTGGCGATGCGTTTGGACCGCCCCAGATACAACGGACGTCCGTTGTCACCGTCGAACACTGCGAGGTAGTGGTAGGCGTGACTCGCCATCCGGATCAGATCGGACATCGGTAGCAGGGTGCCGCCGGCTGTAACCGCATACCCGGACTGCGCCTGCAAATCCTGGACGGTGGTGGTGGCGATCACGGTGACCGGTAGCCCACGGTGAGTGCCGAGATCGGGATTGCCGAGTTGACCGCGCACCAGTGCCACCAGCGCGTCGTGCTGACGCTGAGCATGGCCGCGCGGATCACGCTGAGCGCGTGCTTCATCGGGTTCGCCTCCGGTACAGGGACTCTGGTCGTCCGGGTTGCACATCCCGGGTGCGGCGAACTTGGCCATCCAACTCTCGAAAAGCGACCGTAACTCCGGAGAAGCGATGAGTTTGCCGGTACTCATACCGTCGGGATGCTGGCCGCCACACCAGGTGAAGCCCCGCTTACGTGCGCGGTCCGCATCAGAGAAGACTCCATCGGGGTTGACGTGGATGGCTAACCGTTCGGCAACCTTGTCCAGCTGATCGGGCCGCAGCACGGCGGCCTGCTCGGCCAGGACCTTCTCGCTATCCGCAACCACGTCGGGCGCAATGTGGCATGGGAGTTCCCGGATGAATTTCTGAATCGTGCGCAGATGGTCCGGATCGAGAGTGCCCCGATGCCATGCCGTG
>CALQLM010000070.1 GCA_943331415.1 Bifidobacterium breve | reverse complement strand
TCCGGCGTGCCGATGAGATGGGGGATGCCATCACCGCCCGAGGCGGCACCGGACAGATCGCGGCTGCGCCGTCACGGCCGCGGCGGGCCGACTGGGTGGCCCTGTCGATCTGCGCCGCCGTGTGCGCGCTGGCCATCATGCTGGAGGTCGGAGTTCTCGGCTAAGCGGACTCGGCTAAGCGGACTCGGCTAAGCAAACTCAGCGTCGTGCCGCAGTGTTGGCGGCCTGCTGCGCGGCGGCCAGCGTTGGTGCGACCGCCCGTCGGCCCAGGAACATCTCGTCGAAGAAGGGTTTGATCGCCTGGTAACCGGCTGCGAATCCGGCACCCCCGGGTGCGTCGATTCGCGGCCCGTTGAGCACCGCGAAAAACGGTGTCACGTCGACATTCCTCGCTGACCAGTAGTCGAAGTAGCTGCGCTGTGCGGGGCGCACGGCAGGGATTGCCGCGCCGCGTCGGCCGAGAAATTCGTTGCCTGCCGTGCTGCCCAGCCAGTCCAGGACGGTGCGAACGGCATCGGGATGATTCGTGTTCGGATTGCCCGCTGCCACAATGCCGTTGGTGACGCTGACCCGCCCGGACGGACCGGTGGGCAGCATCGCCACTCCCCATCTGAAGCGCGCTTGCTCGGCGATCTGGGCGAGGTTGTACGTGCCGGACTGGAAGACCGCCATCCGTCCGGAGAGAAACTGATTGCGGGAGAAGTCGCCGTTATCGTTGGTGTCCGACGCCGGTGGGGAGACATTGTCGGAGTTGATCAGGTTCACCACGTACTGAAATGCGGTGACGGTCTGCGGATTGTCGAAGGCGAACCGGTCGCCGTCGGCGAAGACCCCGCCCGCCGATCCGATGAAGTTGAGATTGATGCCCTGCAGATCATTGGCGGCGTTGTAGCCCCACTGCCGGATGCGGCGGGCGTCGAATCCGTTCTCCGCGGCTGTCGTGCCGTTGACGTCCACGGTGAGCCTGGCCAGCAGTGGCCGCAGGGTGTCAACACTGGGGTCCAGGTCCCAGCGCGCCTCGCCGAGTGCGGCCGAGTCCACGCCGGCGGCGGCGAGTAGATCGCTGTTGTAGTACAGCGCGATCCCGGCATCGGTCAGTTGCGGCACACCCCACAGCACCCCGCCCCGGGTGAACTGCCCGGTGACTGCTGGATCCCAATCCGGCGCGGCTGTGATGGCCATCAGCCGTCCGTTGTCGGCGTATTCGGCGAAGTGGGAGTTGTTGATCCAGAAGATATCGTCGGCCCCGCCGCCGGCGACGTCGGTGCGCAGGGTGTCAAAGTAGGTGGCGTAGGACACCAGGGTGGTGCGGACCTCGATCCCGGGGTGTTCGCGGCTGAACTCGGTGAACGACTCGCGATAGGCGGCGGCCACCTGCTCGTCCCACAGTCGCACCGTGACGATGGTTTTACCGGCAGGGTCGGCGGTGCGGCCCAGCAGTATCGCAACACCGGCGAGCATCGCACTGACGGTGAGTAGTGCCATCAGCACCAGCGTTGATGACCGGGGCCGGGTGATCATTTGAGTCCCGTGACGACGATCGAGCGCACAATGTGACGCTGAAATATCGCGAACAACACCACCAATGGCACGATCGCCACCGTCGTCGCCGCCATCACCAATGTCCACTGCGCGTTGTACTGCGACTGCAGTCCTGCGGTGGCGACGGTCAGGACCCGCCACCGCTCGCCGCTGGTGATGACCAGCGGCCACATGAAGCTGTTCCACTGCGACACAACGGTGATCAGTGTGAGGGTGGCCAGGATCGGCTTGCTGGACGGCAGCACCACATGAACGATGACGTCCAGGGTGTTGGCACCGTCGAGTTTGGCGGCGTTGAGCAGATCGTCCGGAATTGACCTGAAGTATTCGCGCAACAGGAAGATCGCTTACGGCGAGCCGAATAGGAACGGCAGCACCAGTGCCCAGAATGTGTTGCGCAGCCCCATCTCGGCCATCATCAGGTAGAGCGGCACCACCGTTACGGTTCCGGGCACCATCAGCGTTGCGACATAGAGCCAGAACAATCCATCGCGCCCGCGGAACTCCAGTCGGGCGAACGCATAGGCGGCCAGCACCGAGAAGGTCAACTGACCGAGGGTGATGATCGCCGTCATCAGGGCGGTGACCATCAGCGCCCGGCCGAACCCGGCGTTGCCCAGCGCGGTGTAGTTGGACAGCGTGGGCGGATTGGGTAGTGATAGCGGGGTGCCGGTGGCGAACTGTTGGGCGGAGGTCACTGATGTCAGCAGACTCAGTGCGAACGGCGCCACCGTCACAACCGCGGCGACCACCAGTCCGGCGTAGATCAGCGCGGTGCTGCGCCTAGGTGAGGTCATAGCTGATCCGTCGGCGAAAATACAGGTGTTGGACGATCGTGACACCGACCAGGATGACGAATAAGACCAGGGCCATGACTGCCGCGCGTCCGATCGCGGCGGCGCCGAAGGCCTCGGCGTAGATGCTGTGGGCGACCAGGTCGGTACGCCCGGCCGGTCCGCCGCCGGTGAGTGCGTACACGGTGTCGAACACTTGCGCGGCGCTGACTACTCCGGTGACCGAGACGAAGAAGAAGGTCGGACGCAGCATGGGCATGGTGATCCGCCAGAACCGCTGCCAGGAGTTGGCCCCGTCGATGCGGGCGGCGGCGTGGATCTGCGGGGGGATGGCCAGGATTCCGGCCAGGAAGAACAGCGCGACGTAGCCGACATTGGTCCACACCGTGACGGCCGACACCACCGGAAGCGCCAGTGTCGGGTCGGTGAGCCACTCGATCCGCCGCCCCGCCAGGGTGCTGATCGCGCCATCGGTGGGCGCCAGGATCCAGCGCCACAGCACCGCCACCGCCAGGGGTGAGCAGATCCACGGGATCACATAGAGGGCGCGGAAGACGCCGGTGCCGGGAAGTTCCCGAGCCAGCATCGCCGCCGCAGCCAGTCCCAGCAGAATCTGAGCGGGCACCACGATCGCGATGAAGAGCAGCGTTACCAGCAGAGAATTTCCGAAACCGGGATCGGTCAGCACCGAATGCCAATTATCCAGCCCCACATAGCGGATCGGGCCCAGTAGATCCCAGCGGTGCATGCTCAGCCAGACCACGACGAGCATCGGCAGCAGCAGGAAGCACACCACCCCGAACAGGCTTGGAGCCAGGAGCCCGTACCCGAGCAGGGCCGAGCGAACACGCGGAGTGCTCACGGGAACTAATTAAAGCCCCCGGCTACGGTGGTTCGGTGAGTTCCCACCGAACGGGTGGTGGTCGGGGTGTTGACTCCGACTTCCTGGCCCTGCCGCTCAACAGACTGGCCGATGCCGCACTGTCGGCGGCAATCGCGGGCGGTGCGAGTTATGCCGACCTGCGGGTCCACGCCATCACCACCGAGATTG
This sequence comes from Bifidobacterium breve, assembly GCA_943331415.1. Taxonomy (GTDB): domain Bacteria; phylum Actinomycetota; class Actinomycetes; order Mycobacteriales; family Mycobacteriaceae; genus Mycobacterium. Next base: position 3,191 of record CALQLM010000070.1, on the reverse strand, counting down.
TTGCGCTGCGCGACGGCGAGTTGGAATCGGCCGTCGTGGACCGGGATGTCGGTCTGGCGGTGCGGGTGATCGTCGACGGCACCTGGGGCTTCGCCTCGCATGCCGGCCTGCGCCCGGATATCGCCGCTGAGTCCGCCCGTCACGCGGTGGGCGTCGCGGTCACCCTGGCCGCGCTCAACGCCGAGCGCATCGAACTGGCCGACGAACCGGTCTACACCGGCGCGACCTGGGTGTCGGACTTTTCCATCGATCCGTTCGCCATCCCCACCGACGAGAAGGTCGCTCTGCTGGGGGAGTACTCCGGCCGCCTGCTGGCATCCGACGGGGTGGACCACGTGTCGGCGATGGTGACGTCAGTCAAGGAACAGACCTTCTACGCCGACACCTTCGGCTCGTCAGTCACCCAGCAGCGAGTCCGCACGATGCCGGTCCTGGAGGCGGTGGCCGTTGATGCCGCGGCGGGCAGCTTCGAGTCCATGCGCACCCTTGCCCCGCCCACTGGCCGCGGCTGGGAGACCCTGACCGACGAGCAGGTGTGGGACTGGTCCGGCGAACTGGCCGAACTGCCCGCCCTGTTGGCCGAGAAAACCAAATCGCCCAGTGTCACCGCGGGTCCGACCGATCTGGTGATCGACCCCACGAACCTGTGGCTGACCATCCATGAGTCCATCGGCCACGCTACCGAGTACGACCGGGCGATCGGGTATGAGGCCGCCTATGCCGGCACCTCGTTTGCGACCCCGGACAAACTCAACATCATGCGGTACGGATCGCCGGTGATGAACGTCACCGCCGATCGCACCGTCGACTATGGCTTGGCCACAATCGGTTACGACGCCGAGGGAGTGGCGGCCCAGAGTTGGGATCTGGTACGCGACGGCATCTTCGTCGGCTATCAGTTGGACCGAGTCTTCGCCAAGCGGCTCGGTAAGGACCGGTCCAACGGCTGCTCCTACGCCGACTCGGCCCACCACGTCCCGATCCAGCGGATGCCCAATGTCTCACTGCAGCCCGCTACCGACGACGTGAGTACTGATGACTTGATCAGTCGGGTCACCGACGGGATCTACATCGTCGGCGATAAGAGTTGGTCGATTGATATGCAGCGCTACAACTTTCAATTCACCGGGCAGCGGTTCTTCCGTATCCGCGACGGACGCCTCGACGGCCAGTTACGTGACGTCGCCTACCAGGCGACCACGACCGATTTCTGGAATTCTATGGAAGCCGTGGGCGGACCCTCGACGTGGCGGCTAGGCGGGGCGTTCAACTGCGGCAAGGCCCAACCCGGCCAGGTCGCCGCGGTCAGCCACGGATGTCCCTCGGCACTGTTCCGCGGCGTGAACGTGCTCAACACCCGCGAAGAGTCGGGCCGAGCGTGATCCCGGCACAGCAGGTCGTCGAACTCGCACTGCACGCCGCCGCGACTTCGGCGCGCTGCGACGAGACCATCGTGATCGTCTCCGACCGTGCGGAGGCCTCGCTGCGCTGGGCCGGCAATTCGATGACCACCAACGGTGTCTCCACCGGCCGCACGACCACGGTCATCGCAATCGTGCGGCGCGGTGACGCCGCCCATCTGGGCGCGCGACGTTCCAGTGTGGTCGACCCCGATGCGGTCGCGGATCTCGTCGCCGCCGCCGAGGACGCCGCCCACGCCGCACCGCAAGCCCGAGACCATGCCCCGCTGCTCACCGGGTCTGGCGAGCCGGCCGACTGGGGTGACCCGATACCGGGAACCGGCGCAGGGGCTTTCGCCGAGGTGGCGCGGGCCTTATCGGCGGGGTTCGGTGGCACCGACCAGCTCTATGGTTACGCCCACCACGTGGTGGAGACGACGCTGGTGGCTACCTCGACCGGAGTGCGCCGCCGCTTCACCCAGCCCACCGGATCGGTGGAGATCAACGCCAAACGCGGCGCCGCCAGCGCGTGGGCGGGCGTCAGTACCCCGTGGTTCATCGATGTTCCCGTCGACGGGATGCTCGACGACCTGTCAGTCCGGCTGGGGTGGGCCGAGCGCACCGTCGAGTTGCCGGCCGGGCGTTACGAAACGCTGATGCCGCCCTCGACGGTGGCCGACATGATGATCTACCTGGGCTGGTCGATGGACGGCCGCGGTGCCCAAGAAGGCCGCACCGCCCTGTCGGCACCCGGCGGAGGAACGAGGGTGGGGGAGAAGCTCACGGATCTGCCGTTGACGATGTACTCCGATCCGATCGCACCCGGATTGGAGTGCGCGCCCTTCGTTCACACCGCGGCCGGTTCTGAGCGGCTCTCGGTTTTCGACAATGGGATGGACATCGGCCGGGTGGATTGGATCCGCGATGGCACCATCTCCTCGCTGGTCTACCCGCGGGCCACAGCGGCCGAGTTCGGCGTCGCCCCCGCGGCTCCGGCGGACAACCTGCTCATGAGCGGGGGCACCGCGTCCCTGGCCGATATGGTCGCGGGCACTGAGCGCGGTCTGCTGCTGACCACCCTGTGGTACATCCGCACCGTCGACCCCACCACGTTGCTGCTCACCGGGCTGACCCGCGACGGGGTCTATCTCATCGAGGACGGTGAGGTCACCGCGGCGGTCAATAACTTCCGGTTCAACGAGAGCCCGCTGGATTTACTGCGGCGCGCGACCGAAGCCAGTGCCGCCGAGGTCACGCTGCCACGGGAGTGGAGCGACTGGGCGACCCGTGCGGTGATGCCGACATTGCGGAGTCCCGACTTCCACATGTCCTCGGTCAGTCAGGCGCAATAATCGACTGTGCCCGAAGACGAGATCGATACCTTGCTCAGCCGACTGACGTTGCAGTCCCCGGCAGGGCAGCAGCGGCTGATCGGACTGGTCCGCGCGACGTCCTCGGCTGCCCTGGCGTTGCCCGCGTTGCCGTCTGAACGTCCTGCGGCTCAACCTGAGTCGGATGCCGAATCTGTGGTGGCCGAATTCTCTGAGCAGTTCAGTATCGACGTGTCGATGGTCTGCGACGCCCAACGCGCGGCGCTGATCGGCGCGCTCGGCCGGGAGGCCTTCGGTGCCGTTCTGCAGATGTACGTCGCCGATTTTCTGCCCCGGGTACGGGCCGGATTGACCGCGCTGGGCCTACCGGTGGAGCTGATCTCTTCCGAGCCCAGGTGGGATTCCGATACCGACGCCTCGGACGTGGTGTTCAACCATCTGCTGCCTGGTATCGCGCGCC
>CALQLM010000069.1 GCA_943331415.1 Bifidobacterium breve | reverse complement strand
CGGCGGCGGTGCCATCCATCCACACCCCGACAAGGACCACCCGTTCCAGCCGCAGCTGCCGGTATTCGACCTCGGAGACATCGGCGAGCTCGGTGGATAGCCCGGCCACCCGGCGCAGCGCGATTCGATCCTCGAGGTCGAGTTCACCGACGCTCGGGTCGGCGGCATTGGCGGTGCTGAAGTCAGGGTCTGTCATGGCAGATGTTGATGGTGTCACGCTTGAACGACATCGCGCACCTCAATCCCCGGGACCGCCGCCCACGCGGGCCGGGACCGTCTTTTCAGGGATCTCACCGGGACGATAGGCGGGCAGACGCGACGCGGGCAGTATCGCGATCGCGCTGACCCCGGCAAGGATGAGCAGTCCGAGCTTGAGTGCTCGCAACCGGGCGTCGGTGTTGATCTGCACCGCGGACTCCACCATGGCCGGGGAAGCATCGGTTCGCGCGAGCACATCGCGCAACTGATCATTGCTGACGAAGGTCACCTGATCCAGATCAACCTGAGCCACCAGGGAATCCGGAAGCGTGACATCGTTGATCACCGCCTGGGTGATGTTCAACGAGAGGATGCCCACCAACATCGCCCCGGAAATCGCTGTCCCCACCGCCGACGCCAGATTCTGTGTGGTGCCGCGGATCGACCCGACATCACCGGCTAGTTCCTTGGGGGCGGCCGTCACGAGCACGTTGAACACCAACGTCACCAGAGCGCCCTGGCCCACCCCGAAGACGATCAAACCGACGATCGTCGGCAGCGTCTCCCAATCGTTGTTGACCACCACGGCCAGCCATACCAGCGCCACCGTCGTCAGCACGAACGAGAACACCCCGATGGTGCGAGGCGGGAAGCGCTTGTAGAACCGCACCACCAGCGTCGCGGTGATGAAGACCGTGAGATTGAACGGCATCATCGCCAGCGAGGTGTCGAACGGGGTACGGCCCTGCACGATCTGGATGTACAGCGGCACGGTGAAGTTCAGCGACGCCTCGAGTCCCACGACGATGAACATCGCGTAGACGGCGGCCCGCTCACGCCCAGAACTCAACACCGACAGGTTGACCAGCGGCACTTTTCCAGCCCGGGTGCGCGCGCGCGTCCAGACGAAGAACGCCTGACCGAGCACAATCCCGACCACCACCAGCACCGGCGCGGGCGACAGTCCCACGATGTCGAACGGCGCATCACGGTTGGCCAGAAACAATCCCCATCCGTTGAGATTGTTGAAGCCGAGGGTCAGCAACACGATGGCCACACCGATCAACAGGGCCGCAAAGACGTCGATGTCCACCGCTTTGTCGCCCGGGGCTGAACGCAGCCGGAAACTGAAGACGAACACCACCACCGCCAGCACCAGAACGATCACGAACACCGGCCGCCAGCCGACGAGGGTGCCCAGCGTGCCCCCGATGAGGAAGGCACTGACCCCCGACAGTGCACGGGCCGATCCCAACGACCCGACGGCAGTCGCCTGCTGCGCGCCCCGATAATTCGCGGCGATCAGCGCGACCAGAGACGGCACGATGATGGCCGCCGACGCTCCGGCGATGGCTTGCGCAGCGATGACCCAGCTGACCGAGGGTGAGAGCACCATCATCAGTGCCGAACCCGCGAATGCGGCGACGACCACCCGGAACAGCAGAATCCAGCCCACGCGTTGGCCGAGCTTGGCGCCCACCATGACCAGCGCCGCCACCACCAACCCATAGGTGACGATCGCCGTGCTGACCGCCGTCGGCGATACACCGAAGTCCTCGACCATCCCGCCGATGGAGACCGGCAGCGCCGCCACGTTGAACGACATCAACATCTGCGCCAAGAACAACCCGACCATCGGGACCCATGAGGTCCGCACGTCGATGTCGTCCGTCGATTCAGCGGTCATGGTTACTCCTAGGGTGGGCGACGGAGGCGTCCGCCTGCGAAGCGAAGATGTTGAGGCCCAACACCCTGGACAGGTATGCCGTTGCGCGTTGGCCGCGCACACTGTTGCCGGCATCGTCCAGCGGCGGCGAGAACGTACCGATACCGGCCTTCCCGGGGGCAATGGTGACAATGCCGCCCGCCACGCCGGACTTCCCAGGCACGCCGATCTCGAAAAGCCATTCTCCGGAGCGCTCGTAGGCTCCGTTCGCCGCCAGGATTGCCAGCGTGTCCCGGCAGACATCCGCCGACACCACCTGCCGACCGGTCACCGGGTTGACCCCGCCATCAGCGAGCGTGGCACCCATCACGGCAAGGTCGGCGGCCGTCACCCGCAGCGCGCACTGCCTGGTGTAGACGTCGACCACTTCCAGCGGATCGAGTTCGATGCGCCCGTAGCTTTCCAGCAACCGGGCAATGGCGCGGTTGCGATGATTGGTCTCTGACTCCGAGCGGTAGACGACGTCGTCAACCTGCAACGGACGGCCGGCGAACTCCGATAACCCGGCCTGGATCGTGTCCCATTGTGCGGCCGGATCACTTCCCGCGACCAACGCTGTGGTGGCGATGGCACCGGCGTTGACCATCGGATTCATCGGATGCCCGTTGTTGAGTTCGATGGCGATCACCGAATTGAAGGCCAGTCCGGTGTTGTTCACCCCGATCCGCTCGGCCACGATGTCATGACCGAACTCCTCGCAGACGAGTGCGTAAACGAACGCCTTGGAGATCGATTGGATCGAGAACTCGATCTCGGAGTCACCCGCCGAGTGCACGCTGCCGTTCGTCTCGGCCACGCTCACCGCGAACCAGTCCGGATCGGCTTGTGCCAGCACCGGAATGTAATCGGCCACCACACCCTCGGAACTGGATCGATAGCGCCGGTGGGCTTCCTGAACCAGTGACTCGACCTCGGACCATGCCGGAAGCGCGCCGGTAGACACCGATTGCGCCACGCCGTCGACCTCGATGTCCATCGTCTTCCCTCCCGCACCCGAATCCGGGCAACACCTCAGTCAGGCGAATCATAGGAGGTGGAACTCTCAGGCCTGCGTGGACCACCACAGATCGGACAGCTCACCGCGGGCCACCAGAACCGACGGCCCCCTCAGGAAGCTGGTCGCTTCGCTGACCTCGACGCTGACTTCCCCGCCGGGCACCCGGACCCGCAGCGACCCGGTCCGGGCGCCCTGGTGTGTCAGCGCAGCCAGCGCGGCGGCCACGGTTCCGGTACCGCAGGAGCGGGTCTCGCCGACTCCACGCTCGTGGACGCGCATCGCCACCGCTGCGTTGACCGGCGCGGTCAGCACTTCAATATTCACGCCTTCCGGGAACTGGACGGGGTCGAACTCGACGGGAGCACCGACGTCGAGTGCATCGAGTTCTTCGGCGGTGAGCTCCGGCACCAGACAGGCCAGGTGTGGGTTGCCGACGTCGATGGCAACACCGGTGAGATGTCGTCCGCCGACGGTGGCGGTGCCGGTGCCCAACTGGGTGACCTTGCCCATCTCGACGGTGACCTCGGCGGTGACATCGTCGGCGTGATGCACGACGACGGGGCGCGGTCCAGCCAGCGAACCGATCACGAATTCGTCGCGTGCCTCCAGACCGCTGACCCTCAGATAGTGGGCGAACAGCCGCACGCCGTTGCCGCACATCTGCGCTGTCGATCCATCGGCATTGCGGTAGTCCATGAACCAGTCACCGGATTCCACACCCTCGGGAAGCCGCTGCAGGACACCGGCGGCGACAGCGGCCCCGCCCGTGGTGACGCGCAGCACGCCATCCGCGCCCAGTCCACGGCGTCGGTCACATAACGCGGCTACCGCCGCCGGCGCCAGCTCCAGTCGGGCCGAGAAGTCGGGTAACACCACGAAGTCGTTTTGAGTGCCGTGGCCTTTGGCGAAGATCATGATCGCCTTTCTGCCCCGCGCGTGGTCGCACCGGTATCAGTAGCGCCGGCGCGAATCATCTGATCAGGATACGGGGCGCCAGTGCAGCAGCAGCGTGTCACGCAGATCGTCGGCAGATCCATCGAGCCACCGGATGCGATCATCGCGCCGGAACCATGATCGTTGCCTGCGCACGTAGCGGCGGGTTCCGGCGAATGTCAGCTCGCGGGCCAGGTCGATATCCGCCGCTCCTCCCCCGGCATCAAGAGCGGCGATCACCTGGGCATAGCCCAATGCGCGGGCAGCGGTGACACCCTCGCGCAGACCGCCGTTCAACAGCTGGCGCACTTCTTCAACCAGACCGGCGGCGAACATCGCATCGGTGCGTTTCAGCAGCCTGTCATCGAGAGTCTCTGTGTCCCAATCTAATCCGATGATCAGCGTATCCCAGCGCGGTTCGCCGATCTGCGGCGCCGAAGCGGCAAAGGGCTGGCCGGTCAGTTCGATCACCTCAAGAGCGCGCACAATCCGGCGTCCGTCAGTGTTGAGAATCGCCGAGGCCGCGGCGGGATCCTTCTCGCCCAGTTCGAGATGCAGTGCTGCCGTGCCGATCTCGGCCAGCCGTGCTTCCCATCGGGCCCGCGCGGCCGAGTCGGTTGCCGGGAATGCCCAGTCATCCAGCAGAGATTGGATGTACATCATTGATCCGCCGACGATGATCGGCACCGCTCCGCGACCGGCGATGGCCTCGACGTCGGCGATGGCGGCCTGCTGGTAGCGCGCGACAGTCGCGGTATCGGTGACCTCCAGCACGTCGAGTTGGTGGTGTGGGATTCCTTGGCGGGCGGCCGGATCAACCTTGGCGGTGCCGATATCCATGCCGCGGTACTGCTGCATGGCGTCGGCGTTGACGATTTCACCGCCGATTTGCTCAGCGACCGCCAGCGCGAGATGGGATTTCCCGGTTCCGGTGGGCCCGATGATGGCGATGGGCCTCACCCGGGCAGCCACAGCCCCACGAAGTAACCGACCCCGAAAGGGGCGCCGCGGATCAGCTCACGGGCTGAGATATTCGGTCCCGCAAGGCCGGCCAGCACCTGATAGGCGACCCTGCCCACGACGCCCTGGGGCAGCCTGGCCAGTGCCTTGGCATCGCCGGCAGCCAGCGCGTCATCAAGAGCGGCCTGCGCCACTGGGGCCTGGAGATCCTCACCACCGGGAGCAGATGGACCCAGGGTGTTGAATCCGTCGGCGACCACCAGCACGCCGAGTTGTTCGTCGTCGTCGTCGATCAGCTCACGCAGCAACCGCCCGCGGGCGAAAGCGGCGTCGGCGTCCAGATCGGCGGGGTGCACCCGGACCGACACACGGGCGTCGGAGTTGGCCTGCCCGCGCAGCCAACCGGCGAACAGCGCGCACAGCGGCATCTCGGCGACCGGTCCGAATTGTTCCGGGCACAGCGACACCGGTACATCGGCCCCGTAGCCGGCGAATGTGCCGTGGACCCGCGTGAACACTAGATCGGCGGGCCCTACCCCGATGGCGATCCACTGATCGGGAAGCGCCGCCGCCGCCTGGATCGCCGCGGATCGGAATGCCGACACCTCGCGGGCCGCCGCGCCGGCAAGTTCGGGCACCAGAACCGGCGCTGAGGGAGTGATTGCGATGGCTGTCAACACGACACCAACGCTAGCGCCCGCTATCCGGCAACCGCCGCTCCGGATCCGGCTTCACTGCGCGCCAGCGCGGCGGTGGCGGCCACCATCGCCACGACCGCCACGACCAGAACAGCCATCCCGCCATCACCGGGACGCAATGTCTCACCGAGAACGAGCATGCCCAGAGCCGAGCCGACGATAGGTTCGGTGACCGTCATCGTCGGCAGTGATGCCGCCAGCGAGCCCGCCCGGAAGGACGATTGCTGCCACGCGGTGGCGGCGACGGCCACCGCAGCCCACACATACAACTCCGGCATGGCCAGCACCGCCCACAGACCGCGGTCCAGATGGTCCACGAGCCCCTTGGTCAATACGGCGAATACTCCCCAGAGCGAACCCGACACCACGCCCAGCAGCACCGCCGCCGCCGGCCGGCCGGCCCATACCCGGGCGCCCACCACGCACAGCACCAGGGCCGGACCCATCACGGCGATCACCGCGGTCCAGACCTCAAGTGCGCCACGGGATTGCCCGGCGGTCGGATTGCCGACGGTGATAATCGTTGCCACTGCCACCGCAAGCAGTCCCGCCCACCACCACTGCGAGCGGGTGACGGATCGACCGGTGATCCGGGCATTGATCAACAAGGTGAAGAGCAATGCCGTCACCAGTAGCGACTGCACCAGCAGCACCGAGCCGAGACCGAGCGCGGCAGCCTGCAGCCCGAACCCCATTGCCGAGACCAGACTGCCCAGCCACCACTGACGGTCCATGAGCAGCCGCGTGAACAATTCGAGATGACCGACGGGTTCATCGGTGACCTCGTGCGCTGTGCGGTGATGAATCACATCCCCAACAGCGATGAAGAACGCGGCACCTAACGCCAGCAGGACAGCGAGATCGGCCTTGGCCATCAACGATTTTCCCTTCGCATTGATCGCCAGAGTGCCCGTCGCGCCCCGATCCGGCAAACACTGACGCTCAACCCACGCCCATAATCGCGCCAGAACTGGTTCAATACCCAACGAGGCCAACTGTGCGATGGGCGGTTCTCAGCGGGGATCGGCGCCGAATCGCGCCGGAGTGCAGTAGCGGAGCCGCTTCGCGCGGCAGGTG
>CALQLM010000068.1 GCA_943331415.1 Bifidobacterium breve | reverse complement strand
TCGGCAATCCGGGCGTCCGGACGATCGGTCTTGTTGACCACCAGGATCACCGGCAGATGGGCGGCCAATGCCTTGCGCAGCACGAAGCGAGTCTGCGGCAGTGGGCCTTCGGAGGCGTCCACCAACAGCAGCACGCCGTCGACCATGGACAGCCCGCGTTCCACCTCGCCGCCGAAGTCCGCGTGGCCCGGGGTGTCGATGACGTTGATCACGGTCTTGCTGCCGTCGGGGTTACGGCGGTGCACGGCGGTGTTCTTGGCAAGGATCGTGATGCCCTTTTCCTTCTCCAGATCGCCGGAGTCCATCAACCGCTCGACGGCGTCGTCACCACGGTGGCTCAGCGCCCCTGACTGCCGAAGCATCGCGTCGACCAGGGTCGTCTTGCCGTGGTCAACGTGCGCCACGATGGCGACGTTTCGGAATTCGTGCCGGGAGTTCGGGCTAGTCACGACTGCGATTGTCGCAGTGCGGGTACCGGTTCGCGAAAACGTGTGAGCTGATCAGTCGGCGAGATGGCTGCGCAACTCGGGTAGCCAGGCCTTGTCAGCGGGCACCCAGGGCAGGTCAAAGAGTTCGGTCGCCTCAACCCAGCGCAGCGCGCCGTGGTCGTGGGCCACCAGTGTTCCGCCGGTCTGAGTGACCAGGTAGGCCCGCAGAACCAGCGCATCCCCGATCGCCACATCCGCACCGATCCGCTCACCCACCACCACATCCACACCGAGTTCTTCTCGTAATTCCCGCACAAGTGCCTGCGTTTCGGTCTCCCCCACCGCCACCTTGCCACCGGGAAGTTCCCACAACCCGGCCAGTTCCGGGGGTCGTTGACGCTGCGCGACCAGCAGAGCCGGGCCGACAATCAGAGCCCCGGCGACGACGACCTGCATAGCGGGTGACGGTATACCGTCATCGGTATGGCCGTGTTGAACGATGACGAAGTGGACGCCGCCGCCGGGAAACTGGATGGGTGGCAGCGAATCGATGGTGCGCTCCGCCGGTCGGTGACGTTTCCCGAGTTCCTCGACGGGATCGAGGCTGTTCGCTGGGTGGCTGAGCACGCCGAGCGAGTCGACCATCATCCCGATATTGATATCCGTTGGCGCACCGTCACTTTCGCACTCGTCACCCATTCCGAGGGCGGAATCACTGACCGGGACGTGCAGCTGGCTCGGGAGATTGACGGGATCCTCGCGACGCTCCGCTAGCGGCGATCCATCCGAGGGTGGCCAGCGTGGCCAGGATGTACACCAGCCCGGTCCAGGCCAGAAACCACGGCCTCCCGATCTGCCAGATGGTCGGCTGGGCGAAACTCAGTAGCCACGGCACCCCGATAAGGGTCAACACCAGCCAGCCCCAGCCGAGCACCCGCGCGCCGGGGCGCGTCCGCCAGGGGCCGTCCAGCAGCCAGATCATCAACGGCACCAACCAGATCCAGTGATGGGTCCAGGAGATCGGAGAGATCAGAAGTCCGAAAAGTTGAACCACCAGAAGTGATCCCAGCCGATCGCGTTGTTCCCCCGAACCGGCGCCGAGGGCGCGCCAGGCGAGCAAGGCCAGGATCGCGGTCGCGGTGATTGCCGCCAACACCAGCGGGCCGTAGCCCGCATCGTGGCCCACAATGCGCGAGAGACCGCCCCGCCACGACTGGTTGAACGAGGTCCCGATCGGACCGATCCGACTCGCATCACCCAGCAGGTCGGTGAAATAGTAACGGGCCTGCCCACCGATGGCGACGATCGATAATGCGACGGTTGCGGCAAACACCAGTGCCGCGAAAAAAGCTGTGCCCCAGCGTCGTACGCCCAAAAAATACAGACCGGTGATTGCTGGGGTCAGCTTGATTCCGGCCGCTAGTCCGACCAGCAGGCCCGACAACCACCACCGCGCGCTACAGGCCGCCCACAACACCGCGAGCACGAGGATCACATTGATCTGCCCGTAGTCGAAGGTGCTGCGGAGTGGCTCAGTCCAGATTGCGATCGCCGTCCACACCATCGCCGTGCGCCGGGAGCCCTCCGAAAGCCCAAGCAGTCGCTGGCTGAGCCGGACCACACCGTAGAGGGCAGCAATGGTGCCCAGTTGCCAGCACGCCGCGACCAGTCCGAACGGCAGCCGGCTCAGCGGGTAGAACACCAAGGCGGCGAACGGCGGGTAGGTGAACGGCAGCGGGAAGTCCGGCGTCTGGTCGGCATAGACGTAGGAATACAGCGTGCCCGGCACGTCGAGAGTCGCCGCGCCGCCGAGGTAGACGTGCAGGTCCACGAAGTTGGCACCGTTGGGCACCAGGTAGGTCCAGGCGAATCGGGCCGCCACACTGACCACGAGCAGCAGTGGCGCCAGCACGCTCAGGCGCCCGTCCGCGGGCCGTCCTAGTGAGCCGGTGCGCACCGCATGACTCTATAGACGGCCGCAGGTCACCGAAGACCATCGCTCGCGTAACGGTTGAGTAACCGCCACTCGTGTCACTTGAGTAACTCCTGTAACTGGCTACCTTCGGGTTTCAGGACCTGCAATATAAGGAGTGGGATCACATGTCACGTTTCGCAAAACTGTTCGCCGCCAATGCGATTGCAGCCGCCGGATTGTGCTCGGCCGCTGTCGCCCTGAGTTCGGTCGCGGCGGCAGAGCCCGCCCTTCCGCCGGTCATTCCGGATGTGCCCGCCCTGGGCATGATCCAGCAGCTGGCCTCCAATCCCGCCGGGATCGGCGCGGTGCTGCAGACCGCAGCCACCGCACTGAGCGGCGCGTCGTCGATCGTGGGTGGTCCTGCGACCGGGTCGACACTTCCGGTCTCGCCCATCAACGTGCCGGGCGCCGCTCCGGTTGCGCCACCGGCGGTCTCGACCAATCCGATCGCGGAATACCTTCCACTGCTCAACCAGATCGGCATCCCCGGCAACCTCGCCAACCTCGCGCCGTCTCAGATGCCGTTCCCGATCCAGATCGGCTCGACGCCGGGCATCTCGCCTGCTCCGGTCGCAGCACCGGTGACGCTTCCGCCAGCCGGAGCCGTCGCCCCGATCGCCCCGGCTCCGCCGGCCGGCGGAGTCCCTAATCCGCTGCCCCTGCTGTCCGCTCTGCCCTGACCGCACACCATCTGACTGGGGAACACCGTGTCACAGATCTCCAAGCTGGCCACTGGCCTGACCGCCACCGCGTTCGCTATGACCGCGGTGGTGCTCAGTCCGGCCGTGGCAGCTGACCCAACGATCCCGTTGGATCCGGGTCAGCTGCCCGGCTTGGAGGCGGTACAGAGCCTCAGCCCGATCATCCAGCAGGCCGCGGCCACACCGTCGTCGGCACAGCAACTCCTGCTGGCCGCGGCCTCCCAACTCGCCGGTAACGCCACCACGCCCGGCGGTTCTGCGGCACTGGCCGATGCAGTCACCCGGTTCGTCCAAAACGGGGGTCCCGCCGGTTTGGTCTCGGCCCTTCCCTCGGGCGCCGTCCCCCAGCAGTCGGTTCCCGGACTCCCCCACGGCACCATGCCGTTGATGACACCGGGCACCGGAAACGGACCGATCCCACTAGAACAGCACGTGCCCGCACCCGGTGCAGTTCCTGGAACCGAGGCCCACCTCCCCGCCGGTATCGATCCGGCACACGCGGCCGGACCCGTTGCACTCGCAACACCCGCCGACGCCATGCCCGCCGGTGCGATGCCTGAGGTGTCACGCATGGTCACCCCGGCCGCCCCGGTCGCCCAGGCTGCATCGCCTGTCGAGACGGTCGCGTCGGCGGCTGCACCCGCCCCGGTCGCGACACCCTCATTCGACCCCAGCAGCCCTCCGACCCAGGACTTCCTGTATCCGTCGATCAGCAGTGGCTGCCTCAAAGATGGCGGCAACGTCATCGCGGCCGCACTGTCGGTCGCCGGTCCGGCGAAGATTCCCACCCCGGGCCCGGGCCCCGGCCAGACGGCCTATGTGTTCACTGCAGTGGGAACTCCGGCGCCTGCCACTGAGCAGAAGTTGCCGCTCAACGTCACCTGGGTCAATCTGACCACCGGCCGCTCGGGTAGCGCGCCGCTGAAGCCCAACCCCGGCATCAACCCCGAGGGTCCGACCACGTTGACCGCCATCGTGGACACCGGTTCGGGCAGCATCATGTCGACGATCTTCGGTCAGGTGACCACCGTGGACAAGCAGTGCACCTTCATGCCGACGATCGGTTCTTCTGTCGTACCGTGAGGCTCGCGTCGGCTAGTAAGCCATGAAGAGAATGTGTTCCCGTTCGTACTCCATCCCCGGATGGACCTCGGCTAGATGCGCCAGGGCAAGCTCCACCAATTCGTCTTCGTCCTTGCCGCGGATCGCTTCACCACACGGGCAGTTGAGATGAGTCTTCATTCTTCGTCTCCAATTCCTTACACCTTGGCTCCGGCAGCCTTGGCAGCCTTCATTTTCTTCTTGTACGCCCGCACCTGATCCAGCGATCCCTTATCCACCACGTCTGCGACCGACATGTGGGTGCCATCCCGACCGTAGTCGCCGGCCGCCGCGCGCCAGCCCTTCGGAGTCACCCCGTACTGCTTGCCGAGCAGCGCGAGAAAGATTCTCGCCTTCTGCTCGCCGAAACCGGGCAGTGCCTTGAGTCGGCGCAGCACCTCGAGGCCGTCAGGGTCGCCCTCAGTCCACAAGCCGGCGGTGTCACCGTGGTAGCGCTCAACGATCTCGCGGGCGAGATCCTGGACCCGCTTTGCCATCGAGCCCGGAAAGCGATGCACCGCGGGCGTTTGCGCACAGACCGCGGCAAAGATCTCCGGGTCAGCGTCGGCTATTAGGCACGCGTCGAAACCACCGAGGCGGTCGGCGATTTTTCGCGGCCCGGCGAAGGCAACCTCCATGGCAATCTGCTGGTCAAGCAACATTCCAACCAGCAGCGCGAACGGATCCCCGGACAAAAGGGCGTCGGCGACGGGATCCTGTGTCAGCTGCAGTCGCGCCATGGGGCCAGTCTAGGCATCAACCGCCGAGGAGAGGTCGGGGTCCCGGCACCGCAGAGGCGCTCGAGGCCGCACAATGAAACTCCGCTGAGGGAGCAGGAGGTGTGATGTCGGATGCGGTGGCATTGGCGCTGACGGTCGCCCTTGCCGTCGTCGCCCTGGCTCTCGGTGTAGTCGCGGTGCTAACCCGCCGGGTGGTGACCACCCCGGCGGAGCGCACGGTGCACGCCGCACTCCATACGGCTTCGTTGGCTGCGCGGCCGCTGCGCAAGGGGCTCAGCGCCGATTCTGCTCGCAGCGCCGCACCACACCTGCGGGCGCTTACCGGATCCGACGGGCTTGCCCTCTATGACGAACAGGCCGGTTTACTCTGCCTTGATCCGCCTACCGATAACCTTTGGACACCGGAGACGATCGCGGTATGCCTCCGCACGTCCCGCGACAGTATCAAGGGTCAGCGTCGGATGCTCTACCGCGACCAGACGCCGGCCGTAGTAGCCCAGCCACTGTTGAATGACGACGGCACCATTCTGGGAGCGCTGGTCGCGGTGAACAACGCCGAACCGTCACCCGGCATGCTCGGTGCGATCGGCGAAGTCACACGCTACGCCGCTAACCAATTACAACTGGCCGAACTCGATGCCTCCCGCGCCCGCCTCGACCGCGCGGAGGTGCTCGCACTGCGCGCCCAGATCAGCCCGCACTTCATCTACAACGCCCTCAATACCATCGCCTCATTCGTCCGTACCGATCCCAACCGCGCCCGCGATCTGATTCTGGAATTCGCCGACTTCACCCGCTACTCGTTCCGCTCGGCCGGGCCCTACACCGCTCTTGCCGACGAACTTCGCAATATCGATCGCTACCTGACACTCGAGCGCGCCCGGTTCGGAACGAATCTGACGGTGACTCTGCAGGTTGCACCTGAGGCGCTGACCGTCGTGGTTCCCTTCCTGGCGCTACAGCCTCTGGTCGAGAACGCTGTCCGGCACGGACTGGCCGGCCGCCAAGGCGGCTCGGTGGAGATCATCGTCCGCGATGAGGGTTCCGATTGCGTCATCACCATCGAGGACGACGGCGTCGGCATGGACCCCGAAGCACTGCGCTCCGGATTCGGCGACGTGCTCAGCGATGGTGAGCAGGCAGCACACGTCGGCCTGACCAACGTGGATCATCGCCTTCGCGCGGCCTTTGGAAACGACTACGGTCTGGTGGTCGAGACGGCCCCAGACGCAGGAACAAAGGTCATCATGCGGGTGCCAAAGTTCCGTTCGGGTGTGCGGGCATGAGCGGACAGCGCGGTCCGGCGGAGGTGGTATGACGACGCAACTGCGAGTGCTGGCGGTCGACGATGAGGCGCCAGCCCTGGACGAACTCACCTACCTGCTCGGCCGTCACCCGGATGTCCGCGAAGTGATCGGTGTCAATGACGCCACCGCCGCCCTGCGGGCCATCAAGGACCGCGATCTCGACGCGGTCTTCCTCGATATCAACATGCCGGGCCTGTCAGGTCTGGAACTGGCCGGGGTGCTTTCCCAGTTCTCCAGACCGCCGGCCCTGATTTTCGTGACGGCGCACGAAGACAAGGCTGTCGCGGCCTTCGAGGTCGGCGCATTGGACTATCTGCTCAAACCGATCCGCGAGGAACGCCTCGACGAGGCG